>JBCCSR010000624.1:0-4260 GCA_039199865.1 Bacteroidota bacterium | reverse complement strand
GTTCTCCAGGCTTCAGTTGAAAGCGGATGGAACGTGGCCCCGTTTTCTCTTTGTATCGTTTTAAAATGAGGCAAAAATTATAGATGTCCATGGGATGAAGATCAAAGGAAACCGCGTCGAGTGTCATGGCGGAACTCACCTGTAAAAACCCTCTGACCCAACTATCTGGTAAATCAATTTTCAACTCCTTGAAGTTGTCCTCAAAATCTGTTTTGGCTTCAAACCCAGAGGGATCTACTACGAAATTAGTCATTTTGTAATTCCTGATTTTTTGGAATTCTTTGTACAAGGCATCCGAATAGTCAATATTGGTAGTTCCACATTCGAATTCCTCAATATTTTTGAATACTCCATAATCACAACCCAATCGAGCGTAAGTCGACTCATCTTGACTAAAACATTCGAAGAAAATTTCATCTGGATGAATGGTAATTACGGGGTCCAATACAAACCATAGATTATAGTTCTTCTTATAGATGTATTTATAAAATTCGAGCCGAGCTTTATTGTAGGGGCCCATGATATTGACCGCTTCCCTGTTGAGGGAATCCAATTCTGCTCTCAACATTTTAGCTTTGACTTCAGCTGCTCCTGCTTCCACCGACATTTGCTCCAGATAAATCTGTTCTTGCTCCGCGGCCCATGCCTTATACGCCTCCCGATCCTTGGGTTTGAACCGTAAGTCAGAGACCACTACATGGTGCAATGCCGAAATGGCTTCTCGAAAAGGCAAATTCTGATGCAGGGTCCCACGAAAGAAAGTAGGGGTTCGCAAGGTATCAGGAGCAAAGGACATCTCTGTCGATTTCGAACCACTTTGCACCGAAGAATTGCCACTGTATTTGTAATTAAAAATCATGCGTTTTCCTTTTTGGTGTAAGTAGGATAAGTCTCAAACTCCAACTGGTTTAAAGGCAAATTGAGTTGCGGAAAATGATTGGATAAATCTCTCATGATTTGGATGCAACGACTTTTATCTCCGATTGCCATGGTCGCAGACTGACGACTAATGACCCGTGCAACGACTGTTGCGGTTGACACACTCTTTATACCCTCTGCTTTCAAAAAAGCAAAAATTCGTTTTTTGGCCACTCCTGCTTTATTCACCTGGGACAATAAAGTAATGAAATAATGTTCCAACTCCTCTATTTTCTTTGGTTGATCCGCAGCATACTCCTGGAGATAATTGGTCGCAAAATGTTGGAGATCCGGACTTGGATGCTCAGACAGTTGGAGTAGATACTGTTCACCATCTTCTGCTTGAAAATGTTGGGTAATCATCGCTCTACCAAATTGTTGCACCATTGGAAAAACGCTATCACAAATACTTACCAATACATCAGCACTCCAATCCGCTGAAGTAAATTTTGAGCTGAAAAATTCAAAAGCCCAGTCGCGAGAATCTTCCCAGCTTGCATCTAGCAAGCGCACGGCTTCCCTAGACTCATATTTAATGCGCATTACATTTTGCTCGTAGGCCTGCCACACCCACTGCCGTACCTTCACCAATTCGTTGCTTCCCAAACGTACCATCTGTCGAATGGTCAAGTCTTCAGCATTTATAAAGTGATGCAATAAATGTCCCCCCAAACGGTGTGCAGCTTTTCGGGGCGCATACAATAATTGCAGTGTTTGTTCTAATGAAAGAACTTTGAGTTGATCCTGTAAATCTACGGTCAACAATTGAATGAGGTCTTCGTCTCTTCCCTCCTCTTCCTCTTTACGCAAGAGAATAGGCGCAAGCAATTGTACCATCCCCTGCCCGAAGGAATCCTCCTTTTGGGCCAATCGCTGGACCACAGGCCGGACCGTCTGTCGAACCTCTGGGTGGGAACTGGCACACAGTCCACAAAGCAATTCTAATTTATCTTGCAAAATTGAATCGGGTAATCGACCCAACAAATCTACGCCAAGTTTTCTCAATTCGGGGCTTTCTCCATTAATGAGCCCCAACAACAAATCCTCTGGTAAATCCTCAACTGGGATTTGATAATGACGCAAAATCTTGGCGGCAAAGACTTTTAGTTCTTCCAAAGGATGATTCAACAAATCATAAATCAGTTGAAAATGAACGCGGTAAAGCTCCTCTTGAAAGTGTTGACTCAAATGTTCTCCAGCAACCAGGGTCCGTTGTCTTTCGTCTTCGTTGGCTTGTTCAGACAAAGCCATCATTTTGGCAATCGCTCTACCAATTACTGCAATGGCTTGTTCCCTGGTAAAAGCATGGGCTTTGAGCAAATCATCTACCTGTTGCACAACTGCCTCATGGGCAATAAATAACAATTCGCTGACAAAGTTACTTTGCTTTACTAAATTCGCTTGATGGCTACGCAACAGCTCACTTCCAAACGTTCGAACTTCTACTTCCTGGTGTCGGAGTAAAAGCAAAACCAGATCCGGATCAATCTGTTGGTCACCTATCATGGATTTCAACAGATCCAATCCGAAGAGTGTGGTTGCTTTATATTTTTTACCCAAGAGTATTTTGGTAAATTCGAGGTTAACTAATGACTGAATTTTCCTTTGATTGGCTTTTGCAGCCTTTACGGCAAAATCATGAACGACCTGGCATTGTCCCTCCACCAATAAGTGTAAGAGTCCCTCCACTTGTCGATTCCATAATTCTGGATAAGCCTCTTCCCTTTGCGTCACCTCAGTAATTGTCGGATCAGCAGAAGAGCACCACCTCCATGATTTTCCGGAAGGATCTGGTTCGAAACGTTCGCTATTGCCAAACAAGAGATAGGCCAAAATGGGATAAAGAGAAAAAGAGGGGTAGTGAATGGTATTGGAAACACTATTCCAACGATTGTTTTCACCTTGAACGTATTTCCAAAATGTTTTGGAGCTTGCGGCGCCCATATCCGTATCGCGATAGGCAACGAGAATGCCCGTAGCCATGCGAACAAAGTCAGGGTCGGCAACTTTGCCCTTGCGTCTAAGATTTCGAACAAAACGCTTGATCAAATACTGCTTGGTTGCAATAGAAAATGCCACTCTCGAATTGGATTTAACAATCTCTTCAGCTGTCCGAAAATACTTGCCATCAAGGTACTGATAGCCCCATTTGGCATTCTGAAAAGTCGGTCTTCCCTTTTGTATTTTGTAAGCAATGAGGCCCAACAGCTCGGCATCGTCTCTAAGCTCTGCCGCTTTCAACAACTGTCGAATGGTTTTGAAATATCCTTTTCCCTTCAAAGGGGCTTCCTTTACCCATGCCAAAAGCGCTTTTCTAGCACTAGGGAAAGTAGGACCAATCAGATACAGATCCGCTAAATAAAAATAAGCTGCTTCTGGCTTTTGCAAAATTTGATGCATGGCCTCCTCCAACTGTTCTGGCTGCTGATTGACAATGGATTTTTGCCAATCCTCTGGCATTCCTTGCACCAACTCACTCACAAATTTTTGACGATCATCATCGACTAGGCATTCTAATTTTGACACCTCGCTAATCACTTGCAAGGCTCCATCTCCTTGCGTCTGTCCCAGTATGAATAATTGATCAAGGCGATCGAGACCGTCGGCATGCTTGATCCGTCCTAATGCCCAGGCCAGTGAGTAATCCAACATCGCATCTTCACCAATTACTACGGACAATAGCTGCGGCAGTGCGGCCTCCATTTTGAGTTCTCCACATCGCCAGACCAATCGACTGAGTCGAGTTCTTGGAACTTGTTCTTTAGATGATTTTCGGGGAGGTGGGTCAGTCGGCGGGCGGTCAGCATCATTTTCAAAGCCCACCATTTTCTTAAATACTCCCCAGATAGAATTGGGAGGCTCAACGGGAGAAGCATTTGATGGTTCGGGGTCGGACAAGGGAGCCGAGCGACCATTCATCTCCCGTTCCAATGCCTTGATCATGTTGTGAACATGTTCAGGAGAGCATACTATTTGCAAAGGAAGTGCCAAGCTCGGATCCAATTCGTCGGGATCAACTGCATCGGTAACAGGTGCTTCCGTAAGCGCTTCCAGAGGAGTTCCAGCCAATTTGTAGCCCTTCTTCGTTTTGGAAGACACCAATTTGTCAAAAAGGGCTTGCGCAGCAGCGAGTCCAACGGGTAAATCCGTTTTGGTTCCAGTACGTAAAACGGTTCCCCGTCGACCATAGCGGAAATTAACCAAGTAAGCATTCGATCCAACTTGACACAAATCCACTTCGTAAATCTTATCCGATTTCTCGTCCTGAAAATAGAGCTTGCTTTGTTGGATCAATTTCATTTTGGTGATGGATTTTTCCGTTCGATGAGGTAAAGATAGAAC
>JBCCSR010000623.1:0-4266 GCA_039199865.1 Bacteroidota bacterium | reverse complement strand
GCTGCTCAAGAACTGGCCCTGTTTCAATACCTCATTGGCAACACGGATTGGCAGATCCCATTTATGCACAATGTCAAGATTTTCAAAAAAGAAGAACAGACGGCCCCAATCGTAGTGCCCTATGATTTCGACTGTTCTGGTTTGGTCAATACCGATTATGCAAGGGTCAATCCGGATTTCAAGCAAAAAGAGGTGAGAGAACGGATCTTTATGGGCGTCAATAATACCCACCTGGAAGCCTCAATCGCATTGTTCCAAAGCAAAGAGGAAGCCATTGTATCTATGATCAAAGATTTTGATCTTTTGGACAAGAAAGTAAGAAAAGACGTTTTGAAATACGTCAATAGCTTTTATCGCATCCTCAACAGCAAGAAAGAAGTGAAAGCAGCACTTCAGCCCCTCAAACACGATTTTTATTAATCCATTTTCAATCGAAGTCTTCCCCTTTAGTACTGGCAGGGTCAAATCCCCGAGTAAAGGAGCAAAATAATCATTTTGTGTCCGATATCTTCTAAATCTCTACAACAATGCTTAATTTGGGGATGTTGTTGTATTTTTTTAGTGGAAAAACTACTCCTAGGAGTCAACGCGCCAGATGATGACAAAGTACACTTTATTCTTTTCGGTACTCAATTGGGGATGCTTGATGGCTACGCTTGGCGCCCCCCTCTCCACTGCGAAGGCACAAAACCAATCTTTACTCCTTAGGGACAGTCTAGCTCCAGGAGACACACTTGTCGGAATAGATGCTTCAATGCATCGAGATAGTTTCGTACTCTTGGATACCCTAGATCTCGACAAATCAGAGCAACCCATCAAAAAAAATATTTTTGATGCCCTTTATTCCGAGCAGATTCGGTCCATTCGTCTGGTGACGGATCTACAAGGTATTTTGGACAATCGCAAAACTGATGAGTCCGTCAACGGGCACTTTCATTACTGGGATGAGAAGGGCAATTCCATCAAAAAGAAAGTCAAAATACAAGTTCGTGGAAAGACGCGTAGGAAAATCTGTGATTTTCCTCCGCTGCGTTTGAAGTTCAAAAAGAAACAGCTCAAAAAGGCCAATCTCAGCAAACGCAATACCCTCAAATTGGTTACTCATTGTTTGGATGGCAAATCTGGAAATCAGAATATTCTCAAAGAATTTCTCATCTACAAAATGTACAATCAAATCTGTGATATCAGTTTTCGGGTCCAACTGTTAAACATCGAATACATTGATGCTAAAGATACGAGCCAACGATTTGAGCGACTGGGGTTTTTAATTGAAAACGATGAGGCCCTGGCCAAACAGAAGTCCTGTAAAGTGATCGAAAACCAATTCAACTCTTCCCTTGATTCTTGCGATCGGATACAGTTTCTGAATCTTGCTTTGTTTCAGTACATGATTGGGAATACTGATTGGTACGTTAAAATGTTGCACAATATTAAACTCATGCGATCTTTGGTGACCAATAAATTGATCATTGTTCCTTACGATTTTGATTACAGTGGCTTCGTCAATACCAAATACGCCAAACCCAACCCCAATTTAGGGCAGACCAGTGTAAAGGAGCGAATCTACATGGGCGTTGCGGAAAGCGAAGAAGATTTGAACTTGGCCCTTCAAGCTTTTAGGAACAATAAAGACTACTTTTTTAATCAAATTGATCAGATGCTGCTGCTACACGAAAAGGAAAAAAAGAAATGTAAAAAATACCTAAGAGAATTTTATAAAACCATTGAGAATCCCCAAAAAGTGCGGAGTGCATTTCTCCAAAATTGAGGTTTGGCTCACGGTAAATTTCATCTTTTCTGACCATTTATTTTTTGATTCAACTTGCGTAAAACCATCCGAAACATCAGCTATTTTCTCCTCTTATTAAGCCTGCTCACCAGTGCTTGTCTTCAAGCCAGTATTGTCTCTACTGCTTATTATTCAACTCCGTGGACGCTGTCCGACTCCATTGGACCAACAGAGGCAAGCGCTCCTCAGGAGAAAAGCATTTTTGATTACCTACAACGAGATACCGCATTGTCCCTAAAAATTGAATTGAACTTGCAAAAGTATTTGGATCTCAAATCGATTGATGTCTATTTACCTGCGCAAATGCACCTTCAGAATGAAGCCGGAGAATGGGAACAGATTCCACTTAGAGTCAAGGCGCGTGGAAAATCGAGACGACAATTTTGTCATTTTCCGCCAATGAAATTGAAGTTTTTTGAGGATTGGCTGGCCACCAATCATTTGGCGGCATACACGGATATCAAATTGGTGACGCATTGTAGAACAGCGATGGAATATCGAGATGTGGTTTTGAGAGAATATTTAGTGTATAAAATGTTGGAAGTAATGACGGGTAACAGTTTTCGGGTCCAATTGGCGAGGATCGAATTTGTCGATTTCTATCAGAAAAAACCTGGGGAGTATCAATACGCCATGCTTCTCGAACCTGCCGAACAACTGGCGCATCGCTTGGAAGGGAGGTTGATGGAGCAAAGAGGTTTGCTGTCGAAATATGTACTAGAAGAAGAATTGACTTTTATCGCCATGTTCCAATATTTTATTGGGAATACCGATTGGGAACTCGATCGACAACATAACGTCAAGTACATTAAATGTCCTAAAATCAAACAGTTGAAAGCCATTCCCTATGATTTTGATGTCAGTGGAGTGGTCAATGCGGCCTATGCCATTCCAGCCGCTCATTTGCCTATTGAGCATGTACAGGAACGCCTGTTCCTAGGCAAATGTGTCAGTGTAGAAGCATTTGAAAAAGCCATATTGCCTTTTAAAAAATACCAAAAAGAATTGCTTGCAGTCGTCGAAGGGTTTGAACCACTCAGCCAAAGACAACGAAAAAAAATGCTGAAATTTCTCCATCAATTTTATGAGGATATTGAGCGAAAAGATTTTATCGAAAAACAATTGCTTGGCGACTGTAAAAGAGAAGATAAAGAATAAGCATTACGGAGATTGGCAAGTTGTTCTTCCAGTCTTCTCCTTTACTTCGAAATTTTGAAGTAGAAAGTACTGCCTTCATCGGTACTGGAATTGACCCAAATTTTCCCTTTGTATACTTCTACAATTTTCTTACAAATGGATAGTCCGATCCCGGTGCCAGCGTACTTGTCTTTTTCCAATCTTTTGAAAATCTGGAAAATGGCCTGGTGAAACTTGGCATCGATCCCGCAACCATTGTCTGCAACGCAAAAGCAAATGTCCTTTTTGGTTTCCTTTGCGCTAATGTGAATGAGCAATGGACGACCGGGCAATCGAAATTTGATGGCATTTTTGATGAGGTTTTCCACCAAAACACTAAAGTGTATGGGGCGAATAGGAGTGAGCGGCAAGGGATCAACTTTGACGGTGGTCCCCGTAGATTCAATTTTATCTTTTAGTCGATAAACAATATCTTGGATAACGACATTCGGCTCGATCTCTTCGATGACCTCATCATCATCTTTTAGGGTCGCATATTGGAGCAAATCTTCCAACATTCGATACATGTGTTTGGCTCCTTTGAGAATGAAGTTGAGAAAATCTTCGCCTTGTTGATCGAGTTGATCGGCATACCTTCTTTTGATCAGAGAACTGTAGCTTCCAATATTTCGTACGGGCTCTTTCAAATCATGAGCAACAATATAAGCGAATTGCTCTAGCTCTTCCTTTTGCCGACTAATCATTCGATTTTTATTTTCCAGCACCATGATTTCAGAAGCTCGCTTCTCCAGTAGTTCGGCAACCGAATTGTGTTCTCGATCTTGATCAAACTGCGATTTGATTTCGATGATTTGATCGGCAATTCTACAGGCTTGTTGGTAATCTTTTCTTTTCCAGTAGAAATCTTTGAGCAATTTTAGGCAGTCAATATGCAACAAGCTCATAGACGCTTCTTTCGAAAATCGGATGGCGTCATTGATGGTTTCAATGAAAAGAGGAGCATTCTCAACGTACAAAGCGTAGCTGCTTTTATTTTTAAAGCATTCGACCAGGATGGAATTGTGGTTTCTCTTTTTAGCTTTGGTGATCGCACTTTCTATCAAATTTAGTGCCTGCTTCGGGTGATCCATTTTTAAGTACAAAATGGCTAGGGTATTGGAGACAAAGCCACCGATATAATCATATTCTGGCTTTTTTGCACAGAGCTCTGTCGCTTCCGTCAGCAATTGTTCTGCTTTGGGGTAGTTTTTTAGCTCCGTATAGATACCGCCCATATTTTCCAGGATATAGGCCAAGATCAATTCATCTTTCTCTGAAGTGACCATGTTTTTGCCAATGAG
>JBCCSR010000622.1:0-4267 GCA_039199865.1 Bacteroidota bacterium | reverse complement strand
GTTCCTGATATCCGACAACAGTATTGGCAAAACCACCAATTTTATCCGAAATATCCATGGGGAGCAAACCTTTCGTAAACTCGATATCGATCCAAGTATCCAGTGGAATCACCACATCATTGAAAGCACTTGAGCTGGCAGATGGAGCCGTCGTTCCAAAGAAGTGAAGATCAAAATCTTCTCCGGAAATCATATTGACTCCTTTTAGTGGAGGACGTTCACTGACCTCTACTGGTTCAAAAGTCATTGGAATAACGGGTGAGGTATCAATGGTTTGGTCTTTCTCCCAGATGAACTCAACGTCGAAGCATTTCTCGATCCGTTTTTTAAACTTCCAAAAACCAATGGTCACCCCAACACATAGTCGTACTGACCCCTTGATGGTAAATGGTTTGGGGGCCTCAACAGATAGAGAAGTATCGATGCTAATATGGAAACCGATAAAGAGTAAGTAAGCATCAACGTGACCGCCGACCATAGCAAAACCACCAATCTGAGGCCGTTCAAAACTGATAAAACCACCGACTTCGATGTACACTCGGGCAGAAGCACGGACCGCACCACCTGCATATTTTTTATCAAATCCCCAATCTACACCTGCTCCTCCTTTGATGCCCGAAGCGGATAACATCAGGTAAGCAAAGGCATTGAACAGACTCAACAAGCGCGCTTCAATTCGTTTTTCATCGGTACCAAAATTGATGTACCAAGCTTTGGGATCATCAAAGAAAAAGCCCGCCTGAATCTCCGCATAAATTTTTAAAATCAAACCGCTATCCGGCAGTTTATAATCGGCTCCAAAACCCGTTTCAACCGAGCTGGGACTAATGGCGAGATAAGCGAAAAACGGAGGATCATCACCTGTCAGGCCAACCCGCTCTCCCAGGACATTGGCCTTTCCTTCCAGATAGAACACCTCGGGTAGAGAAAGGAGTAAGAAGAGTTTTAAGGAAAAGGATTTTCCATTATCCGGAGTCGTGGCCAGGGAAATCCCGGCACCTACAGAGAATGGGTTACTATCGGTTTCGGTTTGGTCTGGGGTTTTAAATTTCGCCACCACGACGCCCTCTTCTGGTGGGGCTTTGTAGTATTCAAACCAAGTATCTGAGCCCGTCACATCCCGGCTGGCAACATAGCGATGTCCCAACAAACCACGGAATCCATAAATTCCTAAGCCGGTTGCTCCCAAGGGAAGCGGAGCGGCCAATTCCACAAAAGCATCAACAATCCAGGAGGGTTCTTTAGGCGCGTATTTCATGGAAGCCCCCCCAGCAATCTGAGCTTTGGGTAGAGAGAATTTGACACCACCTTCGTATTCCGTACCCGAGCCTGCTTCTTTGATGGCCAGATAACCGGAAATCAATGCCGTAGCGGTTTCTTTGGAGGCACTGCCCGGGATAACCAAGTCCAGTGAAATACTTTGGATGCGCAAGAAAGTATGCAATGGCAAACCATCTACCGAATAGTAAAACTTGATGCCATCTCCCCGCGCATCTACACCACCGGGGTTGAGGCTCAAGCCACCATCGAAGCCAAAATAACGATATTTTCGCAAGATACCGTTATGCTCTTGTTGATGAGAACCAAAGTGAATGGCGGTAATGGCAATTTTAGCAGGGCCAATATTAATGTTGGCTCCTTCGGGCAGGGGTAGTGTTCCACCTTCGATTTCAATCCTTCCATCGCTCCAAATCAGCAATTTCTCAACACAAATGTCTCCTTTTAAAATCCCGGATAAGGTCGGCTCTAAAAATTTGATGCAGCCCGATACGCCAATATAAAAATCATCGTCTTCCTTACCGAAGAAAATGGTCTTTAAGGTAATGCTAAAGATATTGCCAAACTTGATTTCTTTAAAGCCATCATCTTCATAAGCAGTGATGTCAAAATCTCCATCATCGTGGATGGCAACTTTGATGCGAATATCTGCAGGTTCGTCATTGGCATCTTTAAAGCCCGGGATACGCAAAGTCCCTTCTACGGAGGAACCCGTGATGGTGTTTTGTTTAAAACTCATACTAAAGCGATCGAGGCTCACCTGAAAATCATTTCCAAATTTGACTTTCACCACCGGAGCCGTTTCTCCCGCAAGTTTTCCCTCCAAGGCGACGGTTCCCGTAAAACCACCCGTTCCAATGATCATTTCGCGACCGACAATAACACCAGTAGAATTGCCATCGTCATGGTTCCAAAACTGTGGAAAAGAAATACTGGCTTCTTTGATGTAAACACCTACAAAATCAGCGGGTCGGCCATCGGCATCGGCTTCCGGAATATTTTCGGTACGGCTGATATCCAACTTTGCCGTATTGAGGCTAATGCCCAAACCGGTGTTGCCGATTTGCGAAGGATGATTGAGATTGACAATCAATTCTTTGTCGAAACCAATGCCTCTTTCGGTACTAAAAAACAAATCTCCGGCATCGAAGAGGAGCATGGATTTGATGTTGGTATCGGCCAAAGGTTCGCCTCCTACTGCATTAAGGGGCGTAAGGATATTTCTGGGAAACTCGATGGCGAGCCCGACTTCCAAAGTGGCTTCAATCCTGGGAATGAGCAAATTCTTGATGTATTCGGTGATGTCGCCACCATAAAAACTGTTGAAAAACGCTTTGATTCGAGTTTCTGTATTGCCTTCACTAAGTGCGTCCAAGAGGTAAATCGTAAAGATGGCTCCTCCAGCATTATCAATTCCGGCGGCATTGTCGATTTCCTGCAATACTTCCGAAATGGGGTCTGCTGAAACGGGGTAAGGAATAGCCGTTCCAAAATACGAATTGACATCATCTACAAAAGTATTGATCGGCGTTGGGCCACTAATAAAAATATTGAGTACCCGATCGATTAATTGATGTTCGGTCACATCCAAAATCGCCAATGCCAAGTCGAAAAAATCACCCGGAGCAAAAGAAAAAGTAGACAAATCAAAATTGCGGAGATAGCCTAAAATGGGCCACTCGTAATTGACCTGTACCGGAAATTCACTTATGGCATTGACATCGCTCGTATCATGAGAAGGGTTGAGAATTAAAAACAAACCCGTTCCCGGAATTTCGATATCAATACGTCCACGACTAACAATGGAGAGGCTATAAAAAGCGGTATCTCCACGATCATTGATCGCATACTGTAAATTTTTATAAAAGATTTTTGACAACAGTGCACTGACACCGTCTTTGACAAAACCCAGTTCGTTTGGCAAAGCATTGACGGGCAAAACATCGGCGATGGACGGATAAAAAACAGTTGGCATTGTAGCTGGGATTTAGACTTTTAGTTAATTAATGGACATCAATTCTTCTACTCAAATAATTGCAACAACAGAGATCAAGGAGTAAGCAAATTGGCGATTTCTTCCAATAGTGCATCAATCACACTTTTGTTATCAGCGGCAACAAACTCGTCGAGGTCCTCTTGTACTTTTGGCAAACTGATCAAGCCAACTTTTATGGCCGCATTTCCCGCCGGCTTCATCCGCATCAATCGATAGAAAATTTCATTTCCAAGATAGTTACTGGCAGAACCACGAACAGAAGTAATGTCCGTGTCCTTTGGAGTTGTCGTTCCACTCAGGGCAGTAGGAATGGTTCCATTCAAACTACCATTGTTGGGATGTGCTCCGGTTTCGACTTTGGCTTGTCCATCGGCATTGTCCGCTTCTGCAAAAGAGCTCGTTTGTTCGACACTTGCTGCATCTGTCCATTTGTATTCAAAGGCATTATCAAAAATGACATCAAAGCCATGAGTATCGGGGTTGGCAGCAGGAACAATTTTATTGGTATCCAAAGCGGTTTCATAAAATGCTTTTCCAACCAATGAACTGGAAATTTTGAAACTTGGATTTCTGGGCGGTGAAGGCCGATTTTCATTATCACTGATACCACCACGATTGCGAGCGGCAAAGCGATTGACGGTAAATTTGCGTTCGTGGTTTCTCCAAAGTCCCAATACCAAATCTACTGCTTGATAACCGGCGTCTGTGGAGTCAACGTATTGCTTGAAGACTTCTTCGACCATTCCTTCATCACCCTCTCGTTCCAAATCGCGATAACGAGCAGGCAAGACGATGGCTTCGACCTGGAAGTTCTGACCTCCAATATTATGGGATCTACCCGCCAGCGCTAATGCTGCGGCACCAGCAGGATTGTGGTACAAAATATTTTTACCTAGGTAAAATGGATCTACTCCCGCAATCACTACTTTCTTCAATCCACCACCAATGGCAAAACTATCAATACCTCTGGATTTATCTTCAAACAATTTGACG
>JBCCSR010000621.1:0-4274 GCA_039199865.1 Bacteroidota bacterium | reverse complement strand
GTTTTTCCCCAAGTCAAGTCTTAAAAATTGGGATTTTCTCGATCGGGTAGGCCCGATTTAGAAACCTGATTTTTATTCTTAAAATGTCCGACAAATTAGGGTTGGTTTTAAAGAAAATTGTTATTATTGCGTCTAAACAAACGCAATAACCATTTTATGAGACTTATTATCAACCTTGTTTTGATTGCTCTGGCAGGCGTACTCATCTGGGTGCTAGCAAGCAGCATCAGCGAACCTATTAAATTTCAAGATATTCGCAGCCAAAGAGAAGGCGCGGTAATTGATCGACTAATGGAAATTCGCGAAGCTCAAGAACTGTATCGAAATGTTGCCGGCAAATTTGCCAATTCTTTCGATTCTTTGAAGTATGTCCTGAACACAGGTAAATTACAGACAATTTCTGTATTTGGTGATCCAGATGATCCTTCTAATACAGATGCCATTCGTTACGACACTTCCTATTCCCCTGCCATCGACAAAGTCAATGAGATGGGCATCAATCTCGACTCTCTCGCTTACGTTCCTTATGGCAATGGAGCAAAGTTTGATATTCAAGCAGATACATTGACCTATCAAAGCACACTAGTGGATGTAGTAGAAGTTGGTGTGATTCGTAAGAAGTTTATGGGCCAATGGGGAGATATCCGATTCGCTCGATACGATAGCTCTTATGATCCAAACACCATAATTAAGTTTGGTAATATGAATGCGCCAAATACTTCTGGAAATTGGGAAAGGTAAGTTTTGAGGTCCAGGAAGATAATTTTGTAAAGAAATATACGCAAACCTATGACCTGTCCATTCTTATAGGAGTGGACAGGTTTTGTTTTTTGGTGAGTGATCCTCAACAACATCTCCTTTTGCTACGCAATTACGTGATTGGTGAAGATGCTCTGACCATCGGTAGTTTAGAAGATGCGATAAAGGAAATCTACATTTCCGATAAGGTACTCAAGTTGGCCTTCAAACGCATCCGCATCGGTCTTATGCACGAAAAAAATACTTTTGTCCCCAAAGCACTTTTCGATAAGGATCAACAGCAAAAATACCTCACCAATGTTGTGGCTCACCATCCCGATGATAACGTTGATTTTGATGCTCTGAAAAGTTGTGATATCATCAATGTCCACGCCACAAACATCGATATCACCAATCAATTGAGGGGATACTTTCCCGGGGCACACATTTATCACGGTTTGAGCCCCGTTCTTTTGGGGTTCAGAAAGATAACGGAACACCAAAGGGGGCGACAGATCTGTTTGAATGTCAGGGATCGATTGGTACAAATCCTTCTCTTTGATGATAAATCTTTCTTATTTGGCAACACTTTTCGCTATCAGTCTTCAAAGGATTTTATCTATTATGTGATGTTGATATTCGATCAGTTTCAGTTGAAACCAGAAAAAGATGTGGTCCACATTGCGGGCAATATCATTGAAAATTCGGAGATCTATCACCTATTGTATCGATACATTAGACACCTCAACATCATCAATGCTCCTTCGTATTATCGCTTTGGAAAGCGATTTGCCAAGACGCCTCCTCACTTTTACTTTGATCTTTTTAGCTTGAAATTATGCGGATAATTGGTGGACAATTCAAAGGTCGTCGTTTTTACCCTCCAGCCAACAAATGGCCAACTCGACCCACAACTGATTTTGCCAAAGAAGGCCTTTTCAATATTTTGCAAAATAACTTTGATTTTGAGGTACTCAAAGTGCTCGATTTGTTTGGTGGAACGGGAAATCACAGCTACGAATTTATCTCAAGAGGTTGTACCGATGTGACTTACGTCGACAAATTTGGGGGCTGCATTGCTTTTGTAAAGAAAACGGCCGCTCTGTTGAAGATTGAAAAACAGTTGAAAATTGTACGGAGTGATGTCTTCAAATTTATTGAAAGATGCCCCTTCCAATTTGATTACATTTTTGCGGGCCCACCCTATGCTTTACCCACAATTGATACCATTCCGGACAAGATATTGGAGAAAGGACTTTTGAAGGCAGGAGGTTGGTTGGTTTTGGAGCACAATCCAAATCATGAATTTGAGGCACATCCCAATTGTTTTGAGGTGAGAAAATATGGTAAAACTTATTTTAGCATCTTTAAATCGAGGGATGCCGTTGCGGATACCGAGGAAGAATAAAAGTCCAATCCTGCCATCAATAGGGAAGGATGAACCCTTTGGGGAATTATTTCTCCATTTAAGCTGTTGACTTGCACAATTCAAATTCCCACAAATTTTGCATAGAACCAACTAGATTTTATCTTTGCCCCATTTGGGAAATACTATTTTCTATTCACTGGTCCGTTGAAAACCAGTGCAACATCAAGTACAATGAGCATAACCGCAATTATTCAGGAAGGGGTCGCCAAAGCTGTAAACGTTTTGTACGACCATGATATCGCATCTTCGGGCGTAACGCTAAGCGCCACACGCAAAGAATTCACTGGAGATTTCACTGTAGTCGTGTTTCCCTTTACCAAAGTAGCGCGCAAAAAGCCGGAGGCGATTGGTGATGAATTGGGAAATTATCTGCTCAAAGAGGTGGAGGCGATCGTCGATTTCAATGTTGTAAAAGGCTTCCTAAACTTAGTCATTGCGGATGACTTCTGGCTCAATGTATTGCAGGAGGTCGATCAGGATGACAACTACGGGCAATTTCCTCAAAATGGCAAGAAGGTAATGGTTGAGTTTTCTTCTCCCAACACCAACAAACCCCTCCATCTTGGGCACATTCGAAATATCCTTTTGGGCTGGTCCTGTTCGAAAATACTAGCCGCAGCTGGCTACGAAGTCATTCGCGTTCAAATTGTTAACGATAGAGGGATTGCCATTTGTAAAAGCATGTTGGCCTGGAAATTATATGGCAACGGAGAGACGCCGGAAAGCTCGGGCAAAAAAGGAGATCACTTAATTGGCGAATACTACATTCTCTTCGAAACCAAATTCAAAGCAGAATACGCCGCTTGGCAAAATAGTGCAACCGGACAAGCAATCTACGCCGAAAAGCGAAAAGAGGAACAAAGTGCCGAGGCCTTCTTTAAGACGTACAAAAATACCTATTTCAATGAATACAGTGATTTAGGAAAAAAAGCCAAAGAGATGTTATTGGCATGGGAGAGTGGTGATGCCGCAACGACTGAGCTATGGAAGAAAATGAACAACTGGGTTTACGATGGTTTCAACGAAACTTATCAAGCCCTGGAAGTCGAGTTTGATAAACTGTACTTCGAATCGAATACCTACTTACTGGGAAAAGATACGATTGCTAAAGGATTGGAAGAAGGGACCTTTTACCAAAAAGAAGATCAATCCATTTGGATCGACTTGGAAGAGGCCAAACTCGATCACAAACTCGTTCTGAGAAGTGATGGAACCGCAGTCTACATGACCCAAGATATTGGCACGGCCCAATTGCGCTACGATGAATTCGGGATGGACAAAATGGTTTATGTAGTCGGTAACGAACAAGACTATCATTTCCAAGTCTTGTTTGAAATTTTGAAAAGGCTAAAAATGCCCTATGCCGATGACTTGTTCCATCTGTCTTACGGAATGGTAGATTTGCCGACAGGCAAAATGAAATCAAGGGAAGGAACAGTTGTTGACGCCGATGATTTGGTCAAAGAAGTTTTGGTAGAAGCCAGAAATAAAGTAGAAGAAAATGGTGGCATTACGGATCTATCGGAAGAACACCTCCAAACCATTTATCGAAAAACTGGATTGGCTGCTCTGAAGTTTTTTATTCTAAAAGTCAATCCCAAGAAGCGAATGGTCTTTAATCCCACGGAGTCCGTTGATTTTCAGGGACATACTGGACCGTACATTCAATACAACTATGTGAGAATCAACGGTGTGATCAACAAAGGAAAACAAATGGAGATGGACTGGAGTGTATCTTCAAACTATCTAAAGTTGGAGCAACAAGAGAAAGAACTCATTCTACAGATTCGAGAGTATCCAGAACTGGTGCTACAAGCAGCCGCTAGTTATGATCCTTCGATTATCGCCAATTATTGTTATAGCTTGGCCAAGCAATACAGTAAATTCTGGAATGATCTTTCCATCTTCAATGCCGATACCGAAGCAGCGAAAGCGTTTAGACTGAAATTGAGCGCTGTCGTTGGCAAAGTGTTGGCGGCGGGAATGCAATTGATTGGCATTGAAATGCCCGAAAGAATGTAGTTGATTTGTTTAAAAATATTTAAAAAGAATATACCCTTAAGGATATGAGCACAGAAAAGTCGGAAAAGCTAAATTTTATTGAAGC
>JBCCSR010000620.1:0-4276 GCA_039199865.1 Bacteroidota bacterium | reverse complement strand
CCGGGGCGAGCGTGTCGTTGGTCGCCTCGCCGGCCCAGACCATTCGCCACAACGCATCGAGCAGGTCGTTGGGAAACGCGCCCGTCGCGGCGGCGATCTCGTCAAACCGCAACGCGCCGCGGCTGGCGAGCAGCTCGCGGATCTGATCACGCGCGGGGTCGGCTTCGTCGCCTTCACCAGACACTTCAACCACCGGCGCGAGCAGCGGCGCCTGATCTGAGAAGTTTGTTCTGCCTCGTAGAGTTGGGCCAAGTCCCGATCTAAGAAAGTGTAGGTAAAAGGTTGGTCGGGGAGAAATGCTTTCCAAAGTTGTTCGACTTCCACCAGACTTTCTTGCACTTTATTGGCTTTCATCCGAATGGAAATAAGATTGTCTTTTCTTTGATTCAGATAATGGTTGACAAAGAAGAGGGGTTCAATTTTTTGATGTAAGGATTGATAGTGAAAATCTTCGACTACCCCAACAATGGTATAGCGACTCTGAACGCCTTCGACTGGATTGAGGAAGTTATCATTGGAAGTCAATTGCTTGCCAATCGGATCTTTGATGCCCAAATCTCGCAATGCCGTTTCGTTGACAATGACGGAAAGGGAATCTGCAAACTCTTCGGCATAACTGCGTCCCTTAATCAAGTTCATTTGCATACAATCCAAGTATTGATCATCGATGATCAGTCCTCTGCCCGTCACCATTTCATTGTCTCCTTCGGGTTTGAAAGACAAACCAAAAAATCGTCCGCCCGGCATGGCATTGCATCCCGCAACGGAGACGACATGAGGCAATTGGCCTATTTCATTTTTAAAAGTTTCCGTTTGTTGTTGATCTAAAAAACCAGCTCCTTGCAGGGAGACAACATAGTCTTTGTTAAAACCCAATGATTTGCTTTCGATATAACTGAGCTGGCTATACACTACGATGGTACAAATGATTAAAGTGGCCGAAATGCCAAATTGGAAGACCACCAGTGCATTGCGCAAAAAACCGCCTTTTTTATTGGACCAAAATCGGCCACGCAATACTTCCATCGGATCATAAGCCGACAGCACCATCGCGGGGTAACTGCCTGCCAGCAAGCCAATAATGACGGCAAAACCCAGGAAGATGGGCGCATAATACCAGTTGACAATGTCGGACAGGACAAATGCTTTTCCCGACAAATTATTGAAGAGGGGCAGTAAGTATTGCAAGAATCCCCAGGCAATCAGCGTGGAGGTAATGCTGAGCACAACTGCTTCAAACAAAAATTGCAGTGCGATCTCCAAACGTCCGGAGCCCAGTGTTTTTCGAACGCCAATTTCCTGGGCGCGTTCGGCCGAACGTGCAGTGGCCAAATTCATAAAGTTGATGCAAGCAATCAAGAGAATGAAAAGGGCAATCAGTGTAAAAATATAAATGCGGTTTTGACTACCCGGAGGGCGGAGCTCCGCTTCTAGTTGCGATTCTAAATGGATATTCGGAAGGGCTTGCAGAAAATAGTGATAACCATTGCCTGCTTTTTGGTATTCTTCATAAGACACGCCAAATTGTTCGAGGACTTGCCCCGAAGCATATTTGGTGACCAGGTCAGGAAATTTGCTCTCCAGTATTTTGGGGTCGGTATTTTCTTTGAGTAGCAAATAAGTATAGGCAAAAAAGCTGAGGTGGTTGGTTTGTTCCAAAAAACCGAGCGTACTGGACGATTGCAATAAGTCAAAAGTAAAATGAGAATTTTCTGGAACGTTCTGACAAACCCCCGTAACTTGCAAATCATTGTCATTTTGGGGAATATCGAGAATCTGTCCGATCGGATTGGTATCGGGAAAATACTTTTTTGCGGTCTGTTCGGTCAAGACAACGGAGTTGGGTTGACTGAGCGCAGTCTTTGGATCTCCTTGTAAAAGTGGAATGCTAAAAACAGCAAAAAAAGTACTATCGGCCCAAATGGCATTGCGCTCCTCATAAATGGTTTCCTTGTGTTTGATGCGTAGGTTCGCCCCAAAGGAAAATAGACGAGTGGTCTCCTCTATTTCGGGAAACTCCTTTTCTACCGATTCGGCGTAGGAATGCGGAATGAGGGCATAAGAGGTGGAGCGTCCGGGATAAATTCGCTCAAGTGCCATCCGATAAATTCGATCTCCTTTCTCGTGAAACTTATCGTAGGCCAATTCATCCTGTACATACATTAAAATCATCAAACAACAAGCCATTCCGATAGCTAAGCCTAGGATGTTGATTACAGAAAATATTTTGTTGCGTTTCATCTGACGCAAAGCGATGGAAAAGAAGTTTTTCAGCATGATTTTAGGTTTTTCAATATCAATCAATGGGACGGTTCATTATTCTCGGCGTAAAGCCTCTACCGGATTCATGATGGCTGCTTTGATGCTTTGATAGCTAATGGTTAAAAAGGAAATGCCCAACACGAGGCTTCCCGCGACTAGATAAGTCCACCATGGCAATTCAATGTGATAATGAAAAGTAGCCAACCAACTATTGGACATATACCAGGCAATTGGAATGGCAATGCAGATGGCAATGCAAACCAATTTTAAAAAATCTTTGGATAAAAGTAAGGTGATTCCGGAAATGGAGGAACCCAGTACTTTGCGAATGCCAATTTCTTTGGTCCGTAAAAAAGCGGTGTACGAAGCGAGACCAAATAGACCTAGGCAAGCAATAATAATGGTTAATAAAGTGAAAAATAAAACAATTCTGCCAAACAATTGCTCGGATTGATATTGCTGTTGAAAACGTTCGTCAAGAAAGTGATAAGCAAAAATATTATTGGGAAAAAAGGCTTCAAATTGGGATTCAATGTAGTCGATGCTTCCTTCGATATCTTGCCCTTTTAAACGAATGGCGAGTGGATTATTGGTCCCCAGGAACGGACTAAAGATTATCGCTTCGATGGGGTGGTGCAAGGAACGTTGATGAAAGTCGGGTAAGACGCCAATGACGGTCCAAGATCGATCACCAGTATAAAGTTTTTGGCCAACGACCTCCTCAATTTCATTATAACCAAACAGTCGAGCGGCCGTTTCATTGATCATCAACTTGTCTACCAGATTACCGTTGAAATTGTGGTCCTCTTGTCGGAAAGCTCGACCCGCTACTGGGGGCAAATCAAAAGTATTGGAATAATCGTAATCCACACTGATGTGGCCCGAGGTATAGCTTGGAGCGTTGGGGTCAACCGAACTTCGGATTTGAAAAGTTCTCCCCGTTCGCTCTCCCGGCATGCGGTTGGACATGGTCGCGGATTGGATCCCTGAATATTGCTTCAATTGATTTTTAAATACATTAAAACGGTCGATGAAAGTAGAATCAAACTGAGCGAACTCCGGCGCATCTACCACCAAAATTTGATAGACGTTGATACCCAAGTCTTGGCGACTCATGTGTTGCAGTTGTTGAAAAATCATTAGAGTACCGATGATCAAGACGACGGAAGCGGCGAATTGAAAAACCACTAACATTTTGCGCAGCAAGGCACTACTCCCCGTTTTTTCATACACTCCTTTGAGCACATTACTAACATTTTGTTTGCCCAACAACCAAGCTGGATAAAATGCTGCACTAAAAATTCCCAGCAACATGAGCGCCACCAACAACCAGATGAGTTGACCACTACTGCCCGGTCCGTCGAAAAGATAGTGCAGGGAAAACGGCGTCCCCAGAAAAGCTCCGAGGGAGCGGAGTGCCACTTGCACCAAAGCCAGCGCAATGGTCAGCGCAATGAAATTAATCAGAAAGGCTTCAACTAAAAATTGAGCAACTAGTTGTCTCTTCGCCGCTCCAATTACTTTGCGTACCCCTACCTCTTTGGCTTTCTCAATGGCCTTAACCGAGGAGAGATTGACGTAGTTGACCCAGGCAATAATTAAAATGATTAGACCGATGAGCAATAAGACCCAAATGGAGCGACCGTTTGCGGTTTGACCAATCTCGTATTCCAGATCGGTTGAATACAAATGAGCTGCTTTTAAGGCCTGCAATTCAAATACTTCTTTGACTCCCGTGGCAGACTCGTCGAAATATTGTTGACTAAAGCCATCGAACTTTGCTTCCAATTGTTGAATGTCTGCGCCGGGTTGGAGCACTAGATAATGGTAAAAATCAGACCAGCTCCAACTGTCTCCAGCTCCGGCTCCCCAATAGCGAATGGCAGAGGCATAGGAGATCAGGGCATCTGCCTGGAGGGTCGAATTGTTGGGCATATTTTCGTAGACCAACTGAATGCTGAAAGGATCGGGATTGTCTCCCATTTGAATTTGTTTTCCAATGATTTGATCAAAT
>JBCCSR010000619.1:0-4280 GCA_039199865.1 Bacteroidota bacterium | reverse complement strand
TTTTCTTTTATTTGAATCTACCTATTTTGCATAAAGTACTGCAAATCAGTTATTTAAGAAAGTAAAGCGGCTTGGCAAAACTTAACATTAAAAACCAAAAACTTAACATTGGAAGCTGGACTGAACCTTATTTTAATGTTAACTTTGTGTAAAATTTATATTAAAATAAGATTAACTAAATCGTATTATGAAAAAATCACCAAAAGCAAAGAAAGCCCTCAAGAAGATCAAGGGACAAGCAAAAGAATTGAAAGATGCCATGAAAAAAAGTAAGAAGAAGGGAAAATCTGTAAAGAAGCAAAAGGCCAAAATCAAGAAATTGAAGTCAAAAATGAAAGTGTTGAAAAAAGGAAAAGTGGTCAAGGCCAAGAAACAACAGAGGAAGAGCGCCTAGTACATTGTAGATGTACTTCGTTTGGGTAAGAGAATAAAAATAGGTAGAGAGAATAGAAAGGTTAAAGTCATTTCAGTCAAGCTGAAATGGCTTTTTTACTATTGGATCTTATCATCCCCTTCTTCTTCGAGCAAATCTGGTCGACGATCTTGTGTTCTTTGCAAAGATTGTTCGTAACGCCATTCATCGATGGCACCATCATTCCCTGAAAGTAAAATCTCGGGAACTTTCCATCCATTGAATTCCGATGGACGGGTATAAACGGGAGGGGCCAGTAATTGATCTTGAAAAGAATCGAAAAGGGCAGAAGTTTCATCATTCAACACTCCGGGCAGCAAACGACCAATGGAGTCGACCAACACTGCTGCGGCCAATTCCCCACCCGACAAGACATAGTCGCCAATCGAAATTTCTTTGGTGATGTAATGTTGGCGAATGCGTTCGTCAATCCCTTTGTAGTGGCCACAAATGAGCAAGAGATTTTCTTGTAAAGACAGTTGATTGGCGAGTCCTTGTTGGAGGCGTTCTCCGTCGGGAGTGAGATAGATCACTTCATCGTAGGAGCGTTGGGATTTTAGTGTTTCAATGCATTGGCTCAAGGGTTGAGGCATCATCACCATTCCGGCCCCACCTCCATACTGGTAATCATCTACTTGTCGATGTTTACCAATACCGAATTCCCGCAAGTCCTGTAGATAAACTTCCAATAAGCCTTTTTGTTGGGCCCGTTTCATGATGGAATGCTCGAATGGACTACGGAGTAGTTTGGGAAGAACGGTGATGATATCAATCCTCATGATTTACTCAATTTTAAGCAGTTCCACTTCGAAAATGAGGGTAGAATACGCTTTGATCTTTGGACCGGCTTCTCGGTCGCCATAGGCTAAATTGTAGGGAATAAACAATTTCCACTTGGATCCAGTAGGCATCAATTGCAAGGCTTCCACCCAACCTTGGATGACCCCCGTAACGGGAAAGCTGGCTGGTTTTCCACGCTCTACGGAGCTATCGAATACCGTCCCATCAATCAAAGTCCCGTGGTAGTGAACAGCAACTTTATCGGATGCCTGAGGGATTGGACCCGTACCTTCGGTCATGATCTTATATTGTAGACCACTGGGGAGGGTAACAACGCCTTCTTCTTTGGCATTTTTTTCCAAAAAGTCTTTGCCAGGTTTGATCAGTCCTGCCGCTGCTTTTGCTTTTTGAGCCATCATGTGCTCTTGAAAAATTTGCTGGGCTTGTTGTTGGTTGACCAAGAGCGGATTGCCTTTGAGTACGTCATTTAAGCCTTTGGCGACATCCGTAGTATTGATTTGTTCGAGGCCTTGAGATTTGATGCTTTGTGCAATCATTACTCCGACGCTATAACTCAGGGAGTCTGTTTTTTCCATTTTTTCTTGTGCATTTAATTGTAGACTCAACAGCCCACAAATGAGAAATAATAAAATCTTTTTCATTAAACTAATTTTTGATAAAGTATATGCATCGCATATCATTGAATACTTGATTGATCAAGTTTCCTAATCGTAAGGAAATGACCAAACACAAGCATAACGCCTAGATCCTTTTTTTATTCGCTAAAAGATCCAGTGTTTCCTTGTTAACTGTGATTGAACGCGCTGAATTGTCCTTATTCTTTTGCTTTCAATTCAGCATAGTATTGATAGAAATAAGGAATGGTTTCGATTCCTTTGTAATAGTTAAATAGGCCGAAATGTTCGTTCGGAGAATGAATGGCATCCGAATCGAGTCCAAATCCCAACAAAACGGTGTTGGCTTTTAATACTTTTTTAAATAGCGCGACAATGGGAATACTTCCTCCGGACCGTTGTGGAATGGGAGGCTGACCGTAAGTCGCCTGTAATGCTAAATGAGCGGCTTGGTATTCCATAGAATCAGTAGGGGTGACCACAGGATCCCCACCATGATGAGGGGTGACTTTTATTTTTACTGATTTTGGAGCAATGCTTTCAAAGTGTTTTTTAAACAAACGGGTAATCTTCTCCGGTTTTTGATTGGGCACCAAGCGCATGCTAATTTTGGCGTAAGCCTTTGAAGGCAAAACCGTTTTGGCCCCCTCTCCCGTGTATCCTCCCCAGATGCCATTGACATCTAAAGTAGGACGAATCGAAGTCC
Organism: Bacteroidota bacterium; assembly: GCA_039199865.1. Classification (GTDB taxonomy): domain Bacteria; phylum Bacteroidota; class Bacteroidia; order Chitinophagales; family Saprospiraceae; genus JALZUU01. The sequence goes on along the minus strand of JBCCSR010000619.1, from coordinate 1,747 downwards.
GTTCTAAAGTGGTGTAAGTGGCTTCTCCGTGAATATCCTTGATTTTTAGATCTCGTTTGTAGGCGTTGAGATTAAAAGGGGCCTTGTTCATTTCCTTACGCTCGGGTTTGCTAACGACTTCAACATCTTCGTAAAAACCCGGAATGGCAATCTTATTGTGTTTGTCCTGAAGGGAAGCAATCATTTTGCTAAGGATATTGATTGGATTGGCAACGGCACCTCCATAGACGCCAGAGTGAAGATCGCGATTGGGGCCCGTGACTTCTACTTCCAGATAGCTCAGTCCTCGGAGTCCCGTGGTAATCGAGGGAACTTTATTGCTGATCATCGAGGTATCAGAGATCAAGATGACATCGCAGGCCAGGGCTTTGCGGTTTTCTTTACAAAAAGTTTCTAAGTTGACCGAGCCGACTTCTTCTTCCCCCTCGATCATGAATTTGACGTTACAGGGCAAGCATTTGTTTTTCAGCATGGCCTCGAAAGCTTTTACGTGCATGTACATCTGTCCTTTATCGTCACAAGCTCCGCGGGCAAATATGGCTCCTTTAGGATGGGCTTTGGTCTTTTTGACTATGGGTTCAAAAGGGCCGGACTCCCACAAGTCCATTGGATCTGGGGGTTGGACATCGTAGTGGCCATAGACCAATACGGTAGGCAATTTTTTATCGATGATTTTCTCGGCCGTGACAATGGGATGGCCAGCCGTTTTGTTGATTTTGACTTTTTGCGCTCCTGCCGCCTTGAGTTTTGTGGCAACAAATTTAGCGGTTTTTTGTACCTCGTCCTTGTAGGCAGGATCGGCACTGACGGAAGGAATACGCAACATTTCCATCAATTCTTCTACGTATCTTTCCTGATTCGCTTCGTGATATTGTTTTAATGCTTCCATAAATAGATGATTGGCTTGTGATTTGAACCGCTCAGAGAGCGTTAAAAGGAGGGCAAAGATAAGGAATAATCGCTTCTACTCAAAAAACCGGTCCGAGTAGGTCGATTTGGCCTGTTTTCCATTGTTGTTTTCCCAGTGCTTTGATCATCATACTGTCCTTAATGCGTCGATTGCCAACGCCGAAAGTTTGGTGGTCGTTGATGATCAACCAACGAAAAGTATTATTGACCAATTGAAAACCATTGTTTTGGTACAATCGATGTTGAGCCGCGGCCAGCAAGAGGAAGTCGATCCCATTTGATTTTCCTAGGGTTTCCAATTCTTGGAGCAATTGACTGGCAATTTTGCGATCTTGAAAGGCTTGATCAACGCATAAGTCGACCACTCCAAAAATTTTCGCGATGCTACCCGCAACATTGATCAGGCGATGTTCGACTGCCAGATGACCAATCAATTGATTGGCTTCCCAAACCAAAAAACGAAAGTCCGGAATTTGTTTGTAATAGGTTCTGCCCTTGGGATATTCTGGAAAACACATCGCCAATAGCTTTTCGATAGCCCGATGATCTTGAGCGGAGAGGCAAAACTCTTCCTGGCGCTGAATTGTCATGTTTGATCGCTTAAGTATAGTGTTCAATTAATAGCTTTTCCAGTTGTTGTTCGCTCAGTTTTACGCTCAACTTTCCCTGGTGAGCAAAGGCAATGTGACCACTTTCTTCAGAAACAATAAAAACGGCGGCATTGGTCGTTTCACTTGCGCCCAATCCCGCTCGATGTCGCAAACCCGCCGATTTGGGGATGTCGGTATTGGCAGAGACGGGAAGGATACAACTGGCGGCAAGGATTTTATTATTGGAA
>JBCCSR010000618.1:0-4283 GCA_039199865.1 Bacteroidota bacterium | reverse complement strand
ATAAGTTCAAATCGATCGTCTCCATTACTTCTGTAAGATTCACAAACATCCACATGTTCTACAATTGCCTCTACAGGAATCCAATTTCGTGCTTGATAAGTCTGCCAGGTGGCTGCCCAAAAAGTATTCAACAAAATAAGTACAATCGGTACAGCAATAATGGACAAAATGGTACTGACGGGAGGAAAATCCCCTTCTGCCCACTCTTCTTGGTCCAATTTTGGTGGACTTAAATGAATTTTTCCAGCAATATGTCTTCCAAACCATAAACCGCTGACCAATGCAGTAGGAATACCGGCCAATACCCCCATTAAAATGACCCATCCCAAATCCGCTCCGACAATTTTTGCTACCGCTACGGGACCGGGCGTTGGTGGAATAAAAGCATGCGTAATCGCTAAGCCCGATAAAAGGGGGATGGCATAAAGTAATAATGATTTACCACTTTGCTTTTGTAGGGCGTACAGCACGGGAATTAAAATGATAAAGGCGACATCAAAGAAAACGGGAATAGCGACGATAAAACCAGTCATTACCATGGACAGTGGCGCATTCGGCAATCCCATTTTACCAATTAAGTAATTGGCCAAAGCCACTGCTCCTCCTGACTTTTCCAAAATGGCTCCAAACATAGCTCCCAATCCCACAACCGTAGCGACAAAACCCAAAGTAGACCCCATTCCTTGTTGAACAGTATCCATTACCTCTGGACCACTCAAACCCGCCATCAATCCAGCCGAAATACCGGATATCAGCAGGGCAATAAATGCTGGAATTCTAAAATAAAGGATCAACAACAATAGCAATGCGATGCCCGCTAAAACGGCAAACAGTAAGGCGTAACTCATGGTGTTTGGGTCATTTTACTTCCAAATGGTATGATGTGCTGGACCGTTCGGGTCATCCACCCGACGATAGGTATGCGCTCCAAAGTAATCTCTTTGGGCCTGAATGATATTGGCAGTCGACTGTCCTTGAATGTAAGTGTTAAAATATTGTAGGGCAGAAGAAAAGCAGGGAATGGCTATTCCTGTAATTGCTCCGTGACCAACCGTATCTGCCAGATCTTGTCTGCTTAAATTGGCCACTTCCATTATCGATTCCATTTGTAATATTCGTCGATCGCTCTGAAATAATTGGATCAATTCCTGCATCAGCGTCGATCGAATGATACAGCCATTCGTCCAAATTCGAGCCAAAGCAGACAAGTCAATATCCCAATGGAATTGCGCAGAAGCGGCATCGATGAGATGAAAACCTTGGTGATGATTGATAATGCGTGCCAATTGATAAGCCGCTTTCAACTGATCTGTTTGGATGTTGATGGATTGATAACTCGCTTGGTAGCTGGCTTGGGCTTGTACTCTTTCTGCCTTGAATGCAGATTGGTAGCGCGCAAACAATGCCGCACTAATGGTGGGAATAGGTACTCCCAATTCACAAGCTGCAATGGTGGTCCAACTGCCCGTCCCCTTATTTCCTGCCTGATCGAGAATCAGGTCTATCAACCATTGCTCTCCTTCTTTCTTCCGAAGAATATCAACGGTGATTTCCAAAAGATAGCTATTGCATTCACCACTCAACCACTGTTCAAAAAGGTCTGCTATTTGCTGGGGAGTCCATTGTCTTCCCCAACGCAGCAATCCATAACACTCTGCAATCAATTGCATTTCTGCGTACTCAATTCCATTGTGTACCATTTTGACAAAATGCCCCGCTCCACCTTCTCCAATTCGCGCACAACAAGTGCTTTGTAAAACGTCTTTGGCAGCAATTTTTTCTAGATATGGCTTGGCCAAATTATAGGCGACTTCGCTGCCTCCCGGCATAATGGAGGGCCCTTTGAGCGCACCTTCTTCCCCTCCAGAAACACCCGTTCCCAAATAGAGCAGTCCTTTTTGCTTCATGGCTTGATGCCTTCGCTCTGTATCTTTAAAGTGGGTATTCCCTCCATCAATGATTAGATCACCGGGGGCCAACAGCGGACTCAGTTGATCGAGCATGGCATCGACGGCAGCTCCGGCGGGAATCATCAAAAATATTTTTCGAGGAACGAGGAGGGCGTCGACAAAAGATAGTAAATCGTCATGGCCGGAGGCTTGATTCAATTCCTCGAATTCCGCAACAAAACGCTCTGCCACTTTTTCTTCTACACCATCGAGATGTCGATTGAACAGGGCCAAATGAAATCCCTTTTGGGCCAGATTACGACTTAAACTTTTTCCCATCACTCCTAAGCCTGCTAAGCCGAAGTCAGCTTTTTGATTCATCATGATATCCGTAATTTGTTTGATGATTTGATCTGGTGTCTTGGCAATATCGCACAGAATGGCAGTGTTGGGTGCTTCCAGATCGTCGAATTGAGATTTGAGCAAGTCAGATGGCATAAAATGGCCTTGCCTTTGATTCATCCGCTCAAGAATCAGGTCAAATGTGCCTTTGAGGTAAATCCACTGGATTGGATTTTCGATGCCCTCTTGTAAGTAAACTCGGTACTTGTTTTTTAAAGCAGAGCAAGCGATGACAATTGGTCCGTCGAGATGTGCTTTTTGGGCAAATTCCCGAATAGCTTTGAGCCAGCCTTGTCGATCTTCATCGTTTAAAGCTTTTCCAGCACTCATCTTTTCAATGTTGGCCTTTGGATGAAAATCATCTCCATCATAAAACTGGGCATTTATCTGCTCAGCCAAAAGCTGACCAATCGTACTTTTACCACAACCGGATACGCCCATGATAAAAAAAAGAGATCCTTGCATTTTCTTTATCATTTGTTGATCGGCTTTAGCCCCAATTCCTTTCCCCTTTCCAACATAAACTGATAAGCAGCAGGATACTCATTGGGAATATCACCATCGAGAATGGCTTCCCGGATGGCCTTTTTGATGTCACCTACCGTACGACTTGGCGACAAACCAAAAGTTTCCATAATCATCTCGCCAGTAATCGGCGGCTGCCAGTTGCGCACCCGATCCTTTTCCTCTACCTCTTTGAGTTTTTCACGAACGAGATGGTAGTTTTCCAAGTATCGACGAACTTTTTTAGGATTTTTAGAAGTAATGTCGGCCTCACACAGCAGCATCAGATCGTCAATATCATCGCCCGCTTCGAATAGCAAACGTCGAATGGCCGAATCAGAGATGTTTTCTTTGGTGAGGCTAATGGGGCGCAAATGCAGTCGAACCAATTTTTGGACATATTTCATTTTACTGTCCATGGGCATACGCATTCGGCGAAAAATTCTTGGAATCATAGCTGCACCCAGCGCCTCGTGGCCATGGAAGGTCCAACCTTGTTGAGGATCAAACCTTTTGGTGGGTGGTTTGGCGATATCGTGAAAAAGCGCTGCCCAGCGTAACCAAATATTTTTGGTATTGCGACAAAGGTTGTCAACTACCTCTAAGGTATGATAGAAATTGTCTTTATGGCCTTTGCCTTGCCGATGCTCTACACCGTGGAGTGCGTGTAATTCTGGCATGACCAATTCGAGTAATCCCGTATTGAAAAGCAATTTGAATCCAACGGAAGGAAGAGGGCAAGCCATAATTTTTTCCAATTCAATGGTAATCCGTTCCTTGGAAACAATGCTAATTCGGTTTTTATATTTGGAAATGGCTTTTAGGGTTTTCTCATCAATTCGAAAGCCCAATTGCGTGGAAAAACGGATGGCTCTCATCATTCTCAGCGGGTCATCCGAAAAGGTTTTCCCGGGTTCTAATGGTGTTTTGATGAGTTTTTCTTCCAAATGATGCAATCCACCAAAGGGATCGATAATTTCTCCAAAATTAGTACCATTGAGACTTACCGCAAGGGCGTTTATGGTAAAATCCCGGCGGTTTTGATCATCTTCTAAACTTCCTTCCTCTACCGTTGGCTTGCGGGAATCGTAGCGGTAAGATTCTTTCCTGGCCCCCACAAATTCAATCTCTAGGTCTTTATGCTTGAGCATTGCCGTCCCAAAACGACTGTAGACGGCCACCCTGGGTATGGGTCGCAGACGGGAGGCCATTTCCTTGGCCAATTTGATGCCACTGCCCAAGCAGACAATATCCATATCCTTAGATGGACGTCCCAATAACCGATCTCTTACGTAACCACCACCGACATAAGTAGGCATTTCTAATTGAGCAGAGATTTGCTCAATTAACATGAAAATTTCTCTTTCGTGTGCTTGAATACTGAAAACCACTGGATTCCTATCGTTTATTATTGTTCAATATCACCTTTCTCCGAAGAAAGGCCACTTGTTGTGCTTGAACATGGATTGACTTGTAATTTGCTGTTTT
>JBCCSR010000617.1:0-4285 GCA_039199865.1 Bacteroidota bacterium | reverse complement strand
TTTTGTTGCTCTTTAGCCTAAACGGTTGGTCACAAACGACAGAGAGGACGTATCAGCGAGAGCTTCCAGTCAGTGAGCAGATCACCGTCAGTTCAAACGTACCGACTTCGCTCGACCTGGAGCTACAAGCCTATAATGCACATACGAGCAATACCAAATTTGGCTATATCGTCATTGGAAAAAATAATGTAGAACGCTTCTTTATTCATAAAGAGTATGTCATTCACACTTGGGATAAAGCCCTGGTTCGCCAGGAAGTCGATGTCGAAGTAACGAGCGATAGTGAGGCCAATAACGAGGCTTTTTTGGATTTACTAAATATTGAACTCGAAGAAAGCAAAGCCAGGCAGGTACGCATTGATGCCAATATGAACCTGGCAAAATTTACCCTAAAAAATAGTTTCTTTCGAAAGGATCATTGTGAAATTGCTTTAGCCGAGGGGCAAACGTTTACCGTCACCCATTTGGCCATTAAAACCCGCCTCTACATTCCCAAAACGGCCCATCTCAAAGTCCATAGCATTCGCAATCACACCCTTTTATTAGAGGATTTGGAAGGAGATCTAGATTTAGACATTCAATACGGAGAAGTATTTGGAAAAAAGATCGGGAACCTCAATGCCAATCTTTTCTTTTGCTACAATGTCATTTTCAAAGAGGCACAGCGGGTAAAAGCCAGTGCGACCAACTCTCATTTGAAAGTCGATTCAGTTCAACATGTAGCGCTTGGCCAAGAAAAGCTACGCAAGGCAGTCGCCTCGAAAGCACAACTCGATTCTTGGATGGACAACAATTCCTCCATGAATATTTACAATTTCCGAAAGGTAGAAAAGATGGTTGTTTGGGATACGGCCAATGATGATTTTAGATTAGGTGAAATCGACCACTTGGAAATCAAATCTTCAGTATTTTCCGACTATCAAATCCTCAAGATCAATCAACTCTTGGAACTGACCGCTAGGAATGGGGATGTCGCGATTTCAGAGTTGGCAAAGGATTTTCAAAACATCCAACTCCACAATACCCACAGTAAAGTAAGCATCAATATTCCCGATGAAGGAGCTTATACCATCCAAATCAATGACGTGGAGGCCGTCGATTTCAAGTTGCCTACCAATGCGCAGTTATTCGAGCAAACCTCCTCCAAAAATGCTTTGTTCAAAATCGGAAATGGAGTACATACTGGGCAAATCAGTATTGATTGTGACAAGTGTGAGTTGGACATTTGGAAATAAAAAAATCCATTAGAAACTAAATAAAAAACGATGAAAAGAAAAGTAAAATTCCTGCTTGGAATGCTCTGTATCCTACAAGTAGCGTCCAGTCAACAACTACCCGTTATTCTCGCGCAATCCAATCAAGTCAACATCAGAGATGGCCAACAAATGATAGAAGGGGCCTGGACCATTGTACCCGAATATCGTCCAGATGTCTATCTCTCTAGCGCAAAAGGAGAAAGGGTGACTTTTTACACCGATCTCGATTCTATCTCCTTTATCGTCGAACCAGAACGTGTACACAACTTTATCATTTTATTAAATGGAAAAGACAGTGCTTATACCCAAATCAAATACGAAGCGTCACATTTGGAAAAGCTAAAAATGGCAGAACAATACCAAGTCGAAAAGGAAAGGAAGGTTCCTCTTTTCACTTATCAGGATGCCGACGATCCCAATTTAGTGGCTTTACGTCGCGGCTTTAATCTGGACTCTATTGCCGGAACCGGAAACGAAGTTTCCCAAATCCTCAACCTCATGCACTGGATTCACGATTTGATCCCTCACGATGGAAGCAGCAACAATCCGGTTATCCAAAACGCAATGGAGCTCATTGGGATTTGTAAAGCAGAAGAAAGAGGCCTGAATTGTCGAGGCCTGGCCATCGTGTTAAATGAGTGCTATCTGGCCATGGGCTTCCAATCGAGGTTTGTCACTTGCATGCCCAGGGATACGGTCTTTCAAGATTGCCACGTCATCAACACTGTATACGCTAATGATTTGCAAAAGTGGATTTGGGTCGATCCTACACATGACGCTTACATTATGGACGAAACCGGAACACTATTGGGCTTAGAAGAAGTTCGGGAAAAACTAATTAAAGATGAAATGATCATTCTCAACCCGGATGCCAATTGGAACCATCAAGCCTCTACGCTGAAAGAAAATTATTTGATGCACTACATGGCCAAAAACCTATATCGCTTTAGCTGTGTCCGGCACAGTCAATACGATGTTGAAACGCCTAAAAACGGCAAACATCTGGAATACATCGAATTGCTTCCCCTGGACGGATTGAATCAGTTGCCCAAAACAGTAAAAGAACAGTCAGAACAAACGGGAATGATTTATACCACTTACAAAACCAATGATCCCAATATCTTTTGGGCCAAACCGAAAAACGAGTAGCCATCTCCCCGTCATAACAATGGATCGTCTATCCACTTTATTTCCCATTTAATGGGGTCCAAAAGGAAGGAAGCAAGACAGAATACCTATTTTGGGAGCTCAAAATAAAATGGTCAATGAGAATAGGAATATCTTTTTCTGGAGGCGGTGCCCGAGCTGCCGCTCACATCGGATTCATCAAAGCACTAGAAGAACAGCAGATTAAAGTAGCTGCCATTGCGGGCACCAGTGGTGGTGCCATTGTTGGAGCTATGTATGCAGCGGGCTTGTCCGTAGATCAAATGTTGCAAGTGGCAGCTAAAGGGAGGCCACTCAAAATATTTAAAGCGGGCTTGCCCATCACTGGCTTTACTCGTTTAGATTATCTAGCAGAATTGTTGAAAGCACATCTTAAAGTCGACACTTTTGAAGACTTGTCCATTCCCTTATCATTGGTTGCTACCAACTTGTCTACTGGACGCAAAGCCGTTTTGAATGATGGTGCGCTTTATCCGGCAGTCCTGGCTTCTTGTGCCATTCCTTTGGTATTCAAACCCGTTGAAATCGATGGACATATCTATGTCGATGGTGGCATCATAGACAATATGCCAGTCGAACCCCTACTCCACCAATCGGATCTAATCATTGGCATGAACGTCATGCCCATTACAAGTCAATCAAATGGTCAATTGGACAATATGCTGGAGATTGGCATGCGTGTGTTTGACATTTCCGTCGATAATAATACCAAGGTGAACTATCCCTACTGTGATGTTGTCGTCGAAGCGATGAAAGCACTGGACTATCACGTCTTTAATTTTGCAGCCTATCAGGAATTATTCGAAATTGGTTACCAAAGTACATTGGAACAGATGCCAAAAATAAAATCTGCAATCGAAGAAAAACAAGCCTTATTGAATAAACTTTAAGGATTTTAAGGCCCCTACTTGAACAGCCATGACTAGGAAAAAACAAATGCCTCATACTGCCCAGTAAAAAAGTCCTCTTGCCCTTTCGAACAAGAGGTCCTAATCGATCCTTGATCAAATCCCAGTGATGGGAAAATGATTGATCATTTCATCGCTGTTGATGGAAAGATCAATTGTAAATCAAAATTCCCGTACCAGGGATCAACTTGGCTTTGTAGCTTCCACAGAACGTACTGCAAGAAACGCCAACCGCCAAGGGATAGGGAGAACAGGAGAGGCCAATGTAAAAAGGACAACTGAGACTCCCAGCAAAAGTGTAAGCACCTTTGGTATACTTGATTTCGGTACCCGCAGGGATACCCGCGTTTACTGCTGTACCTCCTGATACGAAAACATCGATGAAACCGGTAGCGTTGCAAGATGGTCCAACGGGCCCGTAGGCCAATCTTACGCGAAACAAACAATCAGTGTTATTTTTAATGACGTCTTGCGCAATTAGTGACGAACCTGTAAGTAAGACCAAACAAGTCGCGAGTAAGGATGCGTGAATGAATTTTTTCATTTTAAAGGATAATTTGTGGACGAATGTCCTGGTTATAGAATAAAAATCAGTTCCGTTTTGAAATGGGCACTAGCTTAGCGAGTGAATAGGGAACACTCCTATTCACAAAAGACCATTAAATCCCCCGCTCTTTACATTGACATAGCAACATAAAAAGACCAAGTAAGCGTGGTTCGGAAAATCAATCCAAATGCTGTACCCGTAGGCAAAGCGATGGAATACTACGAAAGGGCAGCCACCTTGATTGAAACCTCAGGTGGACAATACGTATGTAAAACTGGTTAGCTTATTTAGATGAATTACCCCTAATCCGTGATCGCTACGGAAGTAGAAAAAGAAGAAAAATAAAACAATGTGTTTTTGAACTTAATTACTTGAATTACTAAATTCATTCCATTTCAATCTCTATT
>JBCCSR010000616.1:0-4288 GCA_039199865.1 Bacteroidota bacterium | reverse complement strand
CATGATCGACCAACATGGTTTCGTATACTTTTAGGGTATTGGCCTGATGAAAAGTTTTGCGATTGGCCATGTGAACAAACGTGTATTGGCTATCTGCTTCCAAATACACTACTTCTTTTTTAGGTTTGAAATAGAGATAACCGTCGAAGTGATGATAGATGGCCATCAGAGGTTCAGACTGATTGTTGATATTGTGTTCGACCGCTGCAACCTGTTCCTGTAAATCTTGAATCTTCAATTTTAACTCCCATCGATCTTTAAATTTTTCAAAAGCCTCTTTCAACAAGGCATCCGATACTGGCTTGACCAAATAATCCAGGCTCGACAAACGATAGGCTTCTACCGCCCGATTGTCGCTCACCGTGACGACAATGACTTCGAAAGGTTTTACACTGCTCTGATCGATGGTTTTGAGCATGGTAAATCCATCCATGATGGGCATACTGATGTCCAGAAAAATCAGATCGGGTTGTTGCGCATAAATTAAGGCCAGCCCCTCCTCTCCATTCCCCGCCTCCAGGATCTCCGTAATCTCAGGAAGTTGCATCCTAATTTGATGGTGGAGCAATTCGCGTTGATTGATTTCATCTTCGATGATGGCTGCTTTGATCATGATGGTTCATTTAAGTTTGAACAATGGAGTGCAATGCTGACTTAGCTCAAGTCACTAGGAAGTACGATCTCTACTCGCGTTCCCAAAGGACATTGTTTGGCGTCATACAAATCATTAATTTTGACAAATGCCCGCTTCCCCGTTTCTCGTTGAATCGCTTCCAAGCGTTTTGCTACAATACTCATTCCGTGGGAAATGTGGGCTTTTACCAAATGATTGTCCAGCTTTTTGGTGGCTTCCCGACCGATACCATTATCCTCGATACTACAACACAGCTCCTCTTCATTGGTCTGAAATTTAATCTGCAATTTTTTGACTCCATCTCGTTTGTGAAAAAGGCCGTGAATGATGGCATTTTCCACAAATGGTTGTACCAAGAGATAGGGAATCATGGTTTCTAGCACTTCTTCATCCTGCTCGTCGTCCACTGCTATGGAGTATGCTATCGATTGGTTAAAGCGTAAATTTTCGACTTGTAAATATTTAGTTAAAAATTTTACTTCCTCTCCCAACCGAATCAGTCTCCTGTTGCTAATCTCTAGCGTCTTGCGTTGAATTTCGTGGAAAATCAAGAGATAGGTTCTCGCTTCTTCTGATTTTTGGACCCGAATTAAATTGAGGATAGAACTAATGGCATTCGAAACAAAGTGGGGATTGGCCCGTAACTGCTGGACCGAATGTCTTTCCTTCAACAATTCATTTTCTGCTTCTACTTTGTATTCTCTTTCTTCTAATTCTTTTTGACGCGCTTGGGCAGCTGCTTTTTCCGCTTCCAATTTTTTCTGCTGCGCATGGGACAAACGCATGCCAAAACCACTGATTAAAAAGCTGAGAATGATGGCCCAAAACCAGAGTCGGCTGTACAATGGTGGTGCCTTAATGCGAAAGGCCATTTGTTGAATTTGCGTACTTGGAACACCCGAAGCATTGTACGCTTTCACCTCAAATAAATACTGTCCACTGTTGAAGGTTCGCGTTACTTGATTTTCCGAACTGATCGGCGACCAATCTTCTACTGCCCCATTTTTGGTAAAGCGATAACGATAACGGATGGGCTGGCTGTTGGCAATGTTTTCTACTGCATAATTAAAAGTCATGGCAAAAGAGCCGTTGGGCAAAATGAGTGGGTGGTCTACATAATCTGAGATTAGAAAGTTAGTATCCGGCAGCTCCAGTTTGGTCAAATAAACCACAGGGGGAATGCTGTCTATTTTGAATTGATCGGGTTGAAAAGAAAACAAGCCTCGGGAAGTTGCTCCCCACATCGTTTTTTGGCGATCGTAAAACAATTGCATATTGACAAAAGCCGAATCGATCCAGGTCTCAGATAAGGGATAGCTAGCAATGATGAAGTCATCCTCCCATTTGCGCAAAACGCTCAAGCCATTCAGGCTACCCACCCAGGCATTGTTCTGTTCGTCAAAAATGACCTGACCAGGATAATCACTAATCAAGCCCTCTCTCTTCCCAAAGTTTTGGATTTGATCCAATGCCAGAATACCGTACTGTAAAATGGGGATTCGAAAAATGCCTTCTCCCAAAGTAGACAGCCAAAGGGCCCCCTCTTCATCGGTAATCAAATGAACAATATCACAAGGTTGACAAGGAAGTTGACGCTTGACGAAACGATCTTCCTCCGGAAAGTAAGCCCACAAAGTATTTTCGATGGCCATCCAAAGGACGCCATAATCATCTTGAGTTATTGCTTTGGCTTCAAATTGCTCGCCCCCCATGACTTGATCCTGTAATCCAATCACTTTGATGGAATCAATATCCTTTTTGTTCTTGAACTTGAAGAAACTATCATCGGCCCCCAACCAAATGTAATGATCTCGATCTTCGAAAATGAAGTTAAAATTGGTGTTGGTCCAAAGCGGAAGGGGTTCTGTATCCTGTCCGTTCCAACGGTTAATGCCTCCCCAACTTGTAAAGACCCATAAAAACCCCAGATGATCCCACATGAGTTGTCGAACTTCCCCCCGAACTTTATGGCCACGCGGTATATAACATTCTAGTTGACCCTGATCCAGCACCAACACCCGTTGATTGTTTTCTCCCAGCAGCAAGGGGCCTTCTGGCAATTGATTGATCGCATACAATCCATCTTTCCAATTGTTCCTCAATTCTGGATACGGAGTAATGGGAGGAGCAATTTTAGGTGGAGACAACTTGATGAGTCCTTCAATACTGGCAATCCAAAAATTACCGTATTCATCTTTTACCATGTCTCGGAGGAGCTTAATCCCCAAACTTTCGTACAGACGCACCGAATCCGTTTGTTCGTAATTTTCCAAATCCACTCCCTCAATACCATCGGCATACAAACACCATATTTTATGGCCCTGCTCGATAATCGGACTGAAAGTCTCCCCAAAATCATCATTGTCTTTTTCCTGAAAAACTGGTATTTTTAAATCGCTAGGATATTCGAAAATAGCGCCCCCTTTTGCTCCGATCAACAATTTTCCACTGGACAAATAAGTCAGCGAACGAATGTAAGGAGAGGGACCTTTTTCATCCACCCTACCCAACAAACGCATCTGACCATCGGCTGAACAATGATAAAGTGCATTGAATTTGTTGACAAAAATCCCCCCTTCCCGATCTTCTTCTATCACGAGTGCTCCCGGAAACTCCTCATCACTGATTTTTTGGCAATCCATCTCTAGGGTAAACTTACTTTGTCGATACTGTTCGGGATGACTGACATAAATCCCATGGACACCAATCATCCACAAACGTTGATGCGAATCAAAATAAATCTTGGCGATGGCAAAAAAACGAGAAAAAGCAACGGGTTTAAACTGGTTTTCCGTCAGTACATAAAGGGCTTGATCTGATTGTACCCACACCCCACCAAAAGGATCACTCAAAACTTGTCCTTCACTTACATCCACAGGAACGGCATAATTGGAAAAACGATAACCGTCAAACTGCCCCACCCCAGCCGAATGAATCACCCAAACTGATCCATCTTTCCCCAAATCTATATCGCGAATGTAAGGAGAAGCCAATCCTTGACGCGTATCATAGACCTCAATATCATATTGCTCTAAGGGAACAGGCTGCCCCAATACCAAGAGGACCGCAGTGCATAAAATGCTGCTACAAAACAATCGTTTTTGGAAATTCGCAAATATCATTTTATTGAATTGATGATCCCAAACTAAGTATTCCCCCTCTTTATTGTCCCAATCACTAAGCGAGTGGTCAGTTCGACTAAACCAATGGCAAAAGAGGCCAAGTACTCAAGCGTACTTGGTAAATTCTATCCCTGTTTGTACAAAAGAAGAACGCTCAATCTACCGAAGACAAAGCGGATTTTCGGTGATCAACCGAGGTACTTAAGGTAAGCACAGTAAATGGTTGGATTGGCTTCAAAACAACCCCCTTATCGGCCCAAAACAAGATAGACTTAAGGTCAAAAAGTGTTTCAATACCCTGTTTTTCAACTCCTTACTCCAATAAACATACAATAAATTTGTCGTTCAGAAAATGAAAAAAAATTGCAGTTGCTTCTTTTGGGCTTGACTTGCATTCCAATGTTTGTCATCGAGCCAGTATCAACCATTTTTGTTTTGATGGCCGCTTTAAGCCAAACCAAAGCGCGCCCATTCTACCCAAAAGCGACCAGTGTTTTTTTGAATAAGCCATCAAAAGGGGCTAACTTCGTTT
>JBCCSR010000615.1:0-4290 GCA_039199865.1 Bacteroidota bacterium | reverse complement strand
GCACGCTACAATATTGTTGGCTTCATTGCGTGCAGGAATCAATACGGTAATAAAAGTGCCGGGCTGGAAAGACGCTGAAACCCGCCAATGGGGCAAACTTTTCCAGCCTCTGATATATTTACCAACAATGTAGATGTAATAGATCGCGAGAAGAGTGACTACTCCAAAATAAAGTTCGTACATCGAATGCTAATCATCGAAAAGTTGCTCGTACTCATTGCCTCTCTCTCTTTTTTGTTTTTGCATCTGAGGCAGCTTCAGTGTGGGTTCCTTGAGTTCTACATCATCCACCTCCTCGTATTCAATATACTCTCCCTCGGTGCGTGTTTCATACTCTTGACGCATTTTATCAACTTTACGATACAACAGCGCTTTCCCAAACAAATAACCAGAAATAATGGGGAATCCAAAGATGGTCAATAAGATGGCTCCAATCCCCATCGCAGGATTGTCCTGAACCAATTTTAGGATCCACTTACCATAGCTCAACACTACTTTATGATTGATGATCAAAGCACCAATCAGTAAGAAAGGAGCTGCCCAAGAAAGAATTTTAAAAATGCTGGTCGCAATAAAATATAGTGCGACAAATATAAAAACCAAGGTCAAAATGCTTCCCAAAGAGTTGAATGGGTTGACATCAATTTTCTTTTTATATTGCATACTAATAATTTTAAAGATTAATTAGGCCATTTTCTCAGCTGCCTCTACCGCTCTCCTAAATGTTTTCCTACACTTGTTTAACCGTTAAATTTACGGAAATGTTTGCATATTCGGAAGTAGAATAGACGAGGATCGTCAGAATTGGGGACTGAAGTACAGCCAATTTCGATGAATTTACGGCTACTTAATGACTGTAGCCTATTAGTCGGTGGTTTGTAAGAACTGCATTTCGTAGAGTTCTTTGTAGTGGCCCTCTTCTATTTTGACCAATGCTTCGTGGGGACCATACTCCGCAATATTCCCTTTCTCCAAGACCAAGATATTGTCGGCATGGCGAATGGTCGATAATCGATGAGCAATGATGATAGATGTCCTTTTGGCAATCAATTTTTCAATGGCATATTGGATGACGGCTTCTGTTTCTGGATCAATTGAGGAAGTTGCCTCGTCAAGAATGAGAATATCCGGGTCAAATACCAAAGCTCGTACAAAAGAAATCAACTGGCGCTGACCTACCGAAAGCGTTGCTCCTCTTTCCATCACCTGATAATCGTAGCTTCCGGGCAACTTGAGGATAAATTCATGTGCCCCGATCATTTTGGCGGCTTCAATCACCCGTTCTTGGCTGATCCGGGAGTCCCTTAGGGTAATATTTTCCATGACGGTCCCAGAAAACAAGAATACGTCTTGCAAGACAACAGCGATCCGCTGACGCAGACTTTGAAGCTCATACTGATTGATGTCCACCCCATCAATTTCGATTTGCCCCTTTTGTATTTCGTAAAAACGGTTTAAAATATTGATAATGGTCGTTTTCCCTGATCCCGTACTTCCCACAATCGCCAGGGTTTGCCCTGCCTCAATTTTAAAGTGAATATCTTTTAAAACATAGTCTTTGGCCCGATAAGCAAACCAAACATTCCGAAAATTGATTTCCCCTCGCAAATGCTCTACCTCAATTTGGCCTTCATTTTTAATTTTACTTTGGTTGTCCAAAATTGTAAAAACCCTTTCCGCAGCTACCAATCCCATTTGTAACGTATTGAACTTGTCAGCTAACATCCGAATGGGCCGAAACAACATGGACAAATAGATGGGAAAAGCAACCAATGCTCCTAAGCTCACTTCACTACTGATCACCCCTCTCGCTCCCCACCAAACCATCAAGCCCAAGGAAGTAGCGGATAAAATTTCTACTACGGGAAAAAACACCGCATAGTAAAGAATGGAATCCAAATTAGCCTGAGTATAAATTCGGTTAATTTTTTTGAAATTGTCCATTTCCTTTTGCTCCGCGTTGAAGATCTGAACAATCCGCATTCCGGTGATTCGCTCCTGTAAAAAGGCGTTCATATTGGAAATCTGAGTGCGGACAATTTGGTAGGATGCCTTCACCTTTTCCTTGAATACATAGGTGGCTATAATCAAGAAAGGCAAAACAACAAGACAAACTAAGGTCAAGCGCCAACTGGTCAACAACATGATTCCCAGGACCGCAAATAAAGTCAGTAAATCCGCCACAATAGTGATGACTCCCTGAGAGAAAACCGTATTGATGGTCTCTATGTCATTGATGGTTCGAGTGGTTGAAGTCCCTATCGGAGTTTGATCAAAGTAGGTCAGCCGTAAGCTAGAAATGTGTTTGAATACCCTTACGCGCAAGTCTCGGATAATGGACTGGCCTAGCAAATTGGAGGAATAGATAAACAGGTATTGAAAAGCGACCGCTAAAGACAAGACCAAACAAAACAATCCAGCCATTCTCAACAAACCCGTAATGTCATACTTGAAAATGTAATCATCAACCATCACTTGTACCAGATACGGCCTGAGGGCGGCTAATGGAGCCAAAACTACAGCTAGAATACCAGCCGCAATAAAAATACGTCGATAAGGCAATGCCAGTCTTAGCACACGTCCCAGCAACAAAAAATCAATTTTATTTTTGTCCATCTATTTTTTACGAGCATCTAGTTTTCAAACGACAATACAACAGAGGATAAACAGTCAAATATACATAATGTTCTTTCTACTACTTTTCATCTCTATTTTATCGTCAAGTACAAAGTTAGTTTTTCCCGCTTAGAACTCTCATTTCCTTACAAGTAAATCTTTATCATAGGCCAATCAAAGCATTCCTTCATCGGCAAAGCTATAATAACCCAATTCTGAGATAATCAAATGGTCTAAAATAGTGATGTCTAAAGCCGCTCCTCCCCTTACCAGTTTTTGAGTTAGGTCAATGTCCGCTTTGCTAGGTCTTAAATTTCCGGAAGGGTGATTGTGGCACAGAACAATCGATGTGGCCAGTTCGATCACTGACCTTTGATACACCATTTTAGCATCGACAACTGTACTAGCAATACCACCAGTACTAACCTGCTCTTTTCCAATGATCCGATTGGATCGATTCAATAAAATCACCCAAAATTCCTCGTGCTTCAAATCTGCTAGAAGTGGTGACATCACCTTGTAGGCATCACTACTGCTTCTGATTTGTTTTCTTTTTTCTGCATTACACAATTGTCTTCGACGTCCGAGCTCCATTGCGGCTAATACAGTTAATGCCTTTGCTTCGCCCATTCCTCGATGTTGTTTGAGTTCTGAGAAGGTACATCTCCCCAATTCGAATAAGTTATTGTTCACCTTTTTAAGTAATCTTTGGGCCAAGGCTACGGCTGACTCCTCACGTGATCCTGAACGTAATAAAATGGCCAACAATTCAGAATCCGATAAACTTTGCTTGCCCCGATCTCTTAGCTTTTCCCGTGGGCGATCCTCTTCTGCCCAATCAGAAATGGGAATGTGTTGCTGAGTATATAATTTCTCCATTAATCTTATCTTTTGTAAAAGTAGAAAAGGATACAGGGTCTATTTCTCTCGAACCAGCACACCTGTACCTTCTACTTCAATCATTTTCAAGTCTGGTTTTATGCTCTAGCCATTGCCTTTTCTTCTAGCTCCAATTTGGCAATCCGCGCTTTAATGGCAGCTTCGTTGCGTTGAAAATGATCCATCATCTCCTCCATTGATCGTTCTTCGTTGAACATGAGCTCTAGGGTTTGTTCCTCCTCCTTTGCCCAAGGTTCGAAGGCTCGCGGATGTTGTTGTCGCGCTTTTTCGATCATTGCCTCCCGCCCTGTCTTGCGGAAATTGACCATTGCCCTCAAAAAGGCCTCTCCAAATTTCTCTACTTCATTTTCAAAGACAATCAGTTGACTGCGCTCATAATTGTTTTCCTCCAATCGCTTGGTAATGGTTATTGCCAAAAAGCTGGCGCCCTTTTCTGTCGTTTTGATGTCAAAGTAAAAATTGCGGTTCCCAGATTTGACTTGCTCCGTGTACAATGCTTTTCGTTCCATGATAAATTTGTTTTTAGAAATGATTGAATTTTTGAAATTGTCGGTACTTAGACGCAACAAGTCATGAAATTCCATAAACATTAGCGAAAAAAATATTCGTTCTAGAGGTTTTTTTCACACAGAATAAGTCACAATAAATTGATTATCAATAATTTAATCCCAAAATAAAAAAATGAAAAAAATTTAGAATGGTCTCACACATTTTCAATTCAAGCGCCCAAAATACGAAATGGGTAAGCCCGACTTCTAGCGGACTTACCCATTT
>JBCCSR010000614.1:0-4290 GCA_039199865.1 Bacteroidota bacterium | reverse complement strand
TCCCAATGGAAGTCAAAATAGCTGTGCTGATCTTATCAAACATAAACTTTGGTGCGAACTAGATTCTAGTGTGAAAATTGGCTACCAACCTGGAGAAAGCCGGACCAATCAGCATCTTCAATTTATTGACTGGATTGCCAACTTTATCTGGAGAAATTACGAAGATGGCCATATTGCAAAGAATTGTGAGGCTTATCAGATACTCTCTCCGCTCCTACAGGAGCAAACCTTATATCCGTAAAGGTTATTCCTCAAATCGGTCATTCACTTCAATACTCTTAACAAAGATCATCGTTTTCTCTTTCACCAGTGCAATTTTGCTTTCCCTAATCAGCTTGAGCCGGTTATCGTACAATTGTTCTTCAATACGATCTAAACCACGACCTTTAATGGCAATTTCCTTTTCAGCAGTATAGATTTTCAATACCCCCTCGGTATTCAAATACTCCACATGCAACATATAAGCGTAAGCAAAAAAGAAACGATTGCCATTCGCAAATTCTAACCGCAATTTAAATGCCTTTTCATCTTCAGCTGCTAGTTCAGTAAATGAATTCTCCCCAGCCGATGGATGCATATTTTCATTGGCTGTCTGGGAGAGAGGAGAGGTGTTAGAAGCTAATTTCGAAGTCCCTTGCATTTCTTTTTTCAATTCCTGCCAGTGGTTGCTTTTGTAACTCATTATCCTTGATTTTTTGGATGGTTAAACCTGCCTGTTTATCAATTTCTTGACGGGCTACATTTTGTTGTTGTGACTTTAAATTGGCTTTCAAAAAGGTGGCACTGCGGTCTTTACTCACTTGAAGCACTTCATCCGCACTCATTCGGTTAGCGTCTTTGGAAATCGCCCACTTGAGCTGTTCTTTATCATCCGTATAGATAAAACAGCGCTCCACTCCTCTCGAAACAGACACATAATGTTGTTTCTCATTACTGGCGGGAAAAGAGGTGGCACTAGCAGCAATAAAAACATCATCTGCATCTCTGCCTTGGCTACTATGACTGGTTCGATAATAGCCCAAAGTGAGATGTCGGTAATCCTTATCTAAAGTTTGGTTATTGGAAAGCTTGATATGCCCATCTTTTGTAAAGTCCTTAATTTGGTGGCACTCCCCATTATTTAAAGCTTGTCCACTTTGACTTTTCCCATTACCAGTAATGCGTACTAAATCTCCCTTAGCAAGCTCAATTTGTTCTTCTCGAAAGACTTCAAATTTCTCAGAATCCTTCATTGGAAGCGGAGTTGCTATTGATTCATTTTGCGTTTTGATTAAGACATTGCCTTGCTGGTCAAAACCTGACACTTGACCGCTAGTGCCAGCTTTATGAACCCCACTATTTTGATAAAATTGGACAATCATTCCTTCGTAATAATTTACACGATCTTGCTTTTCTGCCGAAGTAAATGAAAGCGAACGATAAACGGGAAAACTTTGCTCCTTTTGGCCTACTATTCCTTTCTCTTTTAGTTTATCTCGGATAGCTCCAGTAATAGCTTGTCCTTCAGCGTGGGTAGGAGATACAACCAAAGCTGTACGATTTCGGTAAGTGCTATCTTTTTCTCGCACTCCTGGAGCAGTAATACTGTCATAGTAATCATTAGCAATCTGTTCATGCCGCTGATCTTTATCTTCGATCTCTACAATACTACCCATTTTATCAAGTTTTTGATAAGCTTCCTCTAATTGTCCATCTGATAAGTCTTTAACCGCTTGCCTGTAAACGGTTTTCTCCTTTTGACGAACTACCTCCTTTACTCTAGCTACTGGCAAGGAAGTATCTTTTTCGAGTAATCTCAAAGCATCACCACTTTCTACCGAGGTGTGTTGTTTCCAATCACCAGAGAGAATAACACGGGCATCTTGTTCTTTAGCTATTTTGAAGATTTCGTTCATAGTTTGGTTACCAATCATACCTGCCTCATCAATTAAAATGACCTGATCTTTGGTTTGCTCTTGCAAGTCTTTTTGGTCGAGTAGCTTTTTGATGGTTTCGGCTCCTTCAAAACCTTTATCTCGGAGCACACCTCTACTTGCTTCTGCTGATGGAGCAAAGGCTAGTAGTTTTTTCCCATTTGCTTCAATTCCAGTTTTCACCTCTTGAAAAAGGGTAGTTTTACCAGTTCCAGCACCTCCAGCTACAACCATGACCTGGTCTTCTGAGGATAATACATGATTGATGGCCTCTCTTTGCCCCTTATTTAAAAAATCTCGCTGTATGGTGTATTCAGAGTTAAGAGATGCAAATTTGTGGCGGGTATGTACCGCAAAATCTTTCATTTGATGCTCAGCAAGCCAAGTATTTTCAGTTGTGAGATAAGTATCAGAATGCTTTTGACCAGTAATAATATCCCAATTTTTGCGCTGCTCAAGAGCCTGTTTCACATCTTGTACCTCAAATTGATCAATGCCCAATTTGAGGGCATAACCAATGACTTGTTTTTCAGGTACTGCTGATTTACGCTCCAAATAATGTAATAGAGCTTGATCTAGAGCTTCTTCCACACTGATATTTACTTTTTCCTTTTCACCAGTCCGAGCTTTATGCTTTAGCTCAAACAAAGCCTTTTTTTCAGCTGAACTTAGACGGCTATCCCAATGAGCTTCCATTGTTTTTTCATCAACGCTCATATGCTTTTTCACCCTAGTACGCGCCCCAAGCTGATCCTTTTCCCTATCTAACAGAATTCCTTTTTCTTTAGCTTTTTGGTTGATTTCGTGGGTCCGATTAGAAAAACGATCCCGAATAGATTTAGAGACTCCAGCTATTTCAAAACCATTTCTACTACGCTCAATAGAGTATCCGGCTGCTTGTAATTCATTGGCTAAATGGTTCTGATAAACGGCTTCATAGTAGATCCCAGAGCGTTTAATGTTACCAATTTCAATTGCTTGATAGCGGTTTTTATTTTCATTGAATGTAGCATTAAGGACATACGCATGAACGTGTAGATGGCAATCGGGCAAGTATTTTATCTGTCCATCTACCCCATGTTTAACGGGTCTGGTTAAGTGATGCTCAAAGGCTGCATAGAGCAAATTTCCAGTCTTTTCGTACACCTTTTCACCATTAGCCCAACCTTGCGTCTGCATATTATTTTCTACTTCCTGCATAGCCAACTGGACTGCTTTTCTGTGAGCTAAAAGGATGTCTTTATCCTTAGTAATTGCATGTAAAACAGAAACGGATTTCGGAGCGTTGAAAGTAAAATCCACTCCGCATCTTCGGTTTTTCGCATCTCTAACAGTTAGTTTTTCTCCCGTGGTAGGATGCCGGTTGTGGATGAGACTTTTGAAGTTTTCTTCATTAACCTCATTTGATAAACCTAACCGTTCTTTCAGCTTTCCATGCCAAGTACCAATGCATTTAGCTTGCCCCGTATAATAATCCTGTTGAGCTAGATCATCTTTGAAATAATTCAATGTAGCCGAAGCACCTTTGCTAACGTTAATGCGCAACATAAAAAAGAGTTAAATAAGGTCAAAAAATCAAAACAGGACGCAGTAGAATGATCCGAAATGAACGACTCATAGGAAATACAGCCAAAAAGCTAAATTGAAAAATGAGAGAGTCAGACATCACGTCTATCCGAATAGACACATACAATTCTAGGTTGATTTTGAGAGAGTCACAAGGAATCAAAGCGAGTCATTTTGAGTTTTCCCGCCTTTTCTAAAAAATGGAATTATAGAATCAGATGACCCGTTAAACGATTCAATGCGTCACGAGATTAACCTATTGAACTGTATGGCGTTTTGTCAGAATTTGCATCACAACATCTGTAAAATTTGCTTTGAAGATTTGCTTTGAAATATTTTCTGCTTCAGTTTTTAGGCGTGTGAAAAATTGATTCACGGCTTCTTGATCACCTTGAAAATGGTTGAGGACGACTTTTTTGGAAATAGGTTTATCGATAGAAAACCCCATTTCTTGAGCAGCATTTAAGTAGTAATGCCGGAGAGCATCCGAAGATTTTTGGTCGGCCTCTTTCCAATATTGAATAGCTAATTGAGGATCATCGTTAAAGGCTTTTAGAATATCACAAAGTTCCTTGAGCTTTTCCTCATTACTCCAATCAGGAGTACTCCAATTGGTACCTTTTAGGAATTCCCGTATTTTCCATTTGTCCTGTTGAGTTATCATTATTTTTCCTCAATTTGGAATTGCTGATTGCTTTAATTTCATGGTGATTATTTATTTTATCACTTTTACAACTACAAAGCAAAATGGATAAGAATTATCTAAACGAACTCGATAATGCCTATCAAAAGCAAATGGAAGAGATTAATA
>JBCCSR010000613.1:0-4293 GCA_039199865.1 Bacteroidota bacterium | reverse complement strand
GGAAAAGGCAAAAGTAATGGAGCCCTCTTCGAATCGAAACCCATCGACCTACTGCGGAGCTTATTGCATGCGCTTCAACAACGCAATCAGCTGGATACCAAAGAAGTCGAAGATTTTATTCTGGGTTGTGTTACTCCAGTCAACGATCAGGGAGGAGATATTGCAAAGGCTGCATTATTGTATGCGGGCTGGGATGATTCCGTAGCGGGCATGCAAATCAACCGACTCTGTGCCTCTGGTTTGGAGGCGGTAAACTTAGCTGCCATGAAGATTCGTTCGGGCTGGGAAGAATTAGTTGTTGCCGGGGGAGTAGAAAGCATGAGTCGAGTTCCCATGGAAATAGATGGAGGTCCATTGTTGTTTGATCCTGACGTGATCAACGCAGTAGCTTACGTTCCGCAGGGAATTGGTGCTGATTTGATGGCGACTATTGAAGGATACTCCCGAGAAATGTTGGATACTTATGCCTTACAATCACAGCAAAGAGCAGCATTGGCTTGGGAGGAAAATCGTTTCGAAAAATCAATTGTCCCCATCTGTGATACCAATGGTTTGCTCATTCTCGATAAGGACGAACATCTCCGACCTGAGACGAGCCTAGATAAACTAGCGGATTTGCCATCCGCTTTTCAATACATTGGTGAACAGGGCTTTGATGCCATGGCCTTGCGAAAATATCCTTTGGTCGATTCGATTCAACACCGACATACTGCAGGAAATTCTTCTGGCATTGTCGACGGAGCCGCTCTGGTATTGTTGGGAAGTAAAGCAAAAGGGACTGCTCTGGGACTGAAAGCACGTGCGCGCATCTGCTCAGTGGCGAGTATCGGTTCTGAACCAACGATGATGTTGCAGGGCCCTACTCCGGCAGTACAAAAAGCACTGGACAAGGCTGGGATGAAAGCCAGTGATATTGATCTGTGGGAAATGAATGAAGCTTTTGCTGCTCCGGTGCTCAAGCTACAAAATGACTTTCAAATCGACAACGAAAAACTCAATATCAATGGTGGAGCGATTGCTATGGGACATCCCCTGGGAGCCAGTGGAGCCATTCTCCTGGGGACGCTGATCGATGAAATGGAACGCAAAAATTTGGCAACCGGTTTGGTGACCCTTTGTGTTGGTGGCGGAATGGGTGTGGCGACGATAGTCGAAAGAATTTAAACATCCTGGATATCATTACAAAAATCTAATGCTCAGCAGTAAATGATTCGATACAAAAAAGACATTGACAACATTGTTACCTTGACCCTCGACATGGGAGACCGAAATGTCAATATCATTAACCATCAGGTGGGGAAGGCGCTTTTGCCCATTTTAGCGCACCTTAGAGAAGAGAAGAGAAAGCGACAGCTCAAGGGAGTCATTATTACCTCTGCTAAAAAGAATTTTGTGGTTGGAGGGGATCTAGACTATCTGCAAAAAGTAGAAAGTGCTGATGAGGTTTTTGAATTGACAGAGAGCCTGAAAAAAATATATCGAGAGTTAGAGCAGCCTGGGGTTCCGGTGGTTGCTGCCATCAACGGAACTGCCCTGGGGAGTGGGTTTGAATTGGCCTTGGCTTGTCATCATCGCATTGTGATTGATCATCCTAAAATTCGTCTGGGACTTCCCGAAGTCAATTTGGGTTTAATGCCCGGAAGCGGCGGGGTCATTCGCTTACTTTGGTTATTGGGCATTGAGCGAGCCTATCCAATCTTAACCAGTGGTAGACGCTATGCTACCAAGGAGGCCTTAGAATTGGGAATCATTGATGCTTTGGCAAAAGACCAAAACAGTATGTTGGAACAAGCGAGGTCTTGGGTCAAAGCACACGAAGGAAAGCGTAGGCCTTGGGATCGGGAAGGGGGACAAATTTCTGGTGGCAATGCAAGAGAGCCCAATGTGGCTAAAGTCGCTCAGTATTTGGCCGCACAACTCGCCAAAAAAAGTTATCAAAATTTACCCGCCCCACAAGCCATTCTCAACACTTTGGTAGATGGCTCTTTAGTGGACTTCGATACTGCCAGTAGAATTGAAAGTCGCAATTTTACCGCTTTAACTCGTAACCAGGTTTGTCGAAACATGACCAAAGCTTTTTGGTACGACTTCAACACCATCAAAGCAGGAGAGAGTAGGCCCAAGGGTTTTGGGAAATTTCGACCCAGAAAAGTAGGGATTGTTGGAGCAGGAAAAATGGGTTCTGCCATCGCTTTTGTTTGTTTGATGAGAGGAATGGAAGTGGTTTTAAAGGACATTTCTAGGTCCGTTGCCGCAAGAGGAAAAGAATTTGTCGAGCTTCGTATGGCAGCACTGGTTAAAGAAGGAAGACTGACGCTCCAACAAAAAGAAAAATTCTTAAATGGCCTGACAACAACTGAAAAAGCCAACCATTTTGAAACTTGTGATTTAGTGATTGAGGCGGTATTTGAAAATGAAAATCTTAAGGCTAAAGTTATTCGAGAGTCTGAAGTCCACATGGATGAGTATGCTTTTTTGGCTTCCAATACCCTGTCTTTTCCCATCACCCGTTTGGCGAAAAGTTCCATTCGGAGTGATAACTTCGTAGGCTTACATTTTTTTGCTCCCGCAGAGGAAGTCCCTCTGGTGGAAATTGTTAGAGGGAAGCAAACCTCCGATGAGACCATTGCTCGCGCTTTCGATTTTGTCAAAGCCATTCATAAGATCCCCATCCTCGTCAAGGACAACTGGGGTTTTTACGTCGCCCGAGTACAAAATACCTATATTTTAGAAGGAATCAGTTTGCTGCAGGAAGGCTATGCTCCAGCTTTAATTGAAAACTTGGGGCTTCAGGCAGGCATGCCTAAAGGGGCACTGAGCTTGGCGGATGAGCTGTCTTTACCCATTGTACTTCGTTATGAACTACAAGCGGCAGAGCATTACGGCACCAAATATATCCAACACCCAGCAGCACAATTACTCGGGGAAATGATGGAGACCTACCACCGATTGGGTAAACAAAAAAAGGCAGGATTTTATGATTACAAGCAGGGGGAGAGGCCTCAATTTTGGCAAGCACTAGGAACCCATTTTCCCAGTACTCAAGCAACTTATGACCGGAAGGAAATTATCGAACGCTTGCTTTTTGTCCAAGTCATCGAAGCCGTTTGGTGTTTACAAGAAGGGATTGTAAAAACCATTGCCGAGGCCAATTTGGGAAGCATTCATGGATGGGGATTCCCTGCGTTCAAAGGCGGCGCCCTTCAATTTGTTGAAGACTATGGTCTAGAACGTTTTATCCAGCAATGTAAGGCTTATGAACAAACGCATGGACCTCGATTTAAAGTCCCGAAGTTTTTAACAAAACGTTTGAAACTCGTTGCCGACCAAAGCTAAATTTGCTATTGATGAATCATCTAATTCGCAACTATGAAAAAGAGCATTATTTTATGGATAGCACTCCTTTGGCTTGGAAAAGGCTTCACTCAAAATACCCATCCCTGCCAAACTGAGGGACATCGTCAATTTGATTTTTGGTTAGGAGAGTGGGAGGTCTACCACACAACTGCCGATACTCTTGTCGGCCATAACCACATTAAAAACATTCTCAACACCTGCGTCATTGAAGAAAACTGGACTGGGGCCTCTGGTTTTCAGGGAAAAAGTTTTAATACTTACAACCCGGTTGATTCTACCTGGAATCAGGTCTGGGTGGATGTCTCCGGGGCCACGTATCATTTTTCCGGACGGTTCAAGGACGATGTGATGGCATTAGAAGGAATGCAAAAAACGCAGAAGGGAACCCTCCTTTTCAAACTTAATTTTCACTACGATCGTTCAAAAGACATCGTCCGTCAAATTTGGAAAATGTCGAATGATGGTGGAACCAATTGGGGGATTATTTTTGATGGAACCTACAGGAGAAGAACATAAGCTCAAAGAATCAATACAACATATCAAGTGACGACCATGAATAAAACACATCAATATCCGGTCACTATAGAATGGACGGGCAACACAGGACAAGGGACGAGCAGCTATCGTACCTACAAAAGAGATCATACCGTTAGTGTCCTTGGGAAACAGCCGATTCTTTGTTCGTCCGACCCTTCCTTTCGAGGAGACCCCAAGCGCTACAATCCGGAAGAGCAGTTTGTGGCGGCGATTTCGTCTTGCCACATGCTTTGGTATTTGCATTTATGTGCTTCCGCAAAAATTGTTGTTTTGGAGTATCGGGACG
The DNA here is from genome assembly GCA_039199865.1 of Bacteroidota bacterium. Taxonomy (GTDB): domain Bacteria; phylum Bacteroidota; class Bacteroidia; order Chitinophagales; family Saprospiraceae; genus JALZUU01. The sequence continues at coordinate 113 of JBCCSR010000613.1, read as the reverse complement.
AAGCCGTTGGGACGATGGAAGAGCACCAAGATGGAAGTGGTCAATTTACAGCAGTTGTTTTGAAACCCAAGGTCAAAATCGAAAATAAAGAACAAGTCGAAAAAGCTAGGGTC
>JBCCSR010000612.1:0-4299 GCA_039199865.1 Bacteroidota bacterium | reverse complement strand
GCTACAAATTCCTGCATTCCATCCCTTTGGCTTACCATGCATAGGTTAATCGGTCTTTTGTCCATCCCTTATTGATTTTTCTTGCTTTGTTTTCTTGCCTTATATACCTCCTCATTTTCAATGCCGATAACCAACCGAATGCCCTAAAAATGACCAAAAGCTAGTTGTTTTTGTCCCCCCTTTTTCAAAGTCAAAACTACCGTCTATTGGTCAAAAATAGCTTATAAAGTTTACGGATAAAGTCCTACCTTGCAGCCCGAAGTTTTCCAGAATTAGGAACAAACTTTGCATAATTGATTTTAGTAGCCCCCAGGGACTGCTTGAATGTAACTAACCATTTAAAACTGAATTCATGTTTAATCAACACCGAATCGCCGTCGTTGGCGCGGGCGGAATTGGTCGTGCTGTAGGGCTGATTCTCGCCGAAAAAAACGAGTTTCCCGTCAAAATATATATTGGAGATGCCAATGGACAAGTGGCAAAGGAAGCCGCTGAATGGATTATTGAAGGCTGTGGTGATACCGAGGTTGTCTTTCCTTTTACCATGCCAATGGAGGGAACCAGTGATGAGATGATCGACATCCTAAAAAACTGTGAAGTCGTATTGGACTGTTTACCCGGTTCACAGGCCCCCCGCATTGCTCGCCTGGCCAAGGAATACGATTTGCATTATGCCAACCTGACCGAATACGTCAAAGAGACCAATGAGGTAGTCGAGATCGCCAAAGATGCCAAACAAGGTTTTATTTTACAAACGGGATTGGCTCCAGGATTTATCAATGTTTTGGGCAATCAGCTGTTTCAGCATTTTTGTCAGCAGCACGGAGTGAAGCAGGTCGATAAGTTGAGTATGAAAGTAGGAGCACTGACTCGTCACGCTGCGGCGCCTCATTTTTATGGTTTTACCTGGAGTCCAGTAGGAGTCGCTACCGAATATATCAAAGACTGTGTTGCGGTACGCAATGGAAAAAAGGTATTCTTACCGGCCTTATCGGAGCCAGAAACAATCATTATTGATGGAGTAACTTACCGAGACAACCTAACTTCAGGTGGTGCGGCAGACTTACCCGAAGCTCTGGCTGGAAGGGTCAAAACATTGGATTATAAAACCCTTCGCTATCCTGGGCATTACCATTGGGTAAAGCAAGTATTATCGGTGATTCCCGAGGAAGAGAATAAGGTTGATCGCCTACAAGATATCATGCAGGCTTTCATTCCTATGGTGGAAGATGATGTCGTGATTGTTTATGCTGCTGTTCAGGGAAAAGATCAAAAGGGAATGTTGCGTGGGATTCAGAGTGCTTACCGGATTGAGCCCACTTGGGTGGGAACAAAAAAACTAAGAGCGATCCAAACGACTACCGCTGCACCTTTGGCGGAGGCCGCAAGAATGCTCCTTAGCGGAAAATGGAGTGGCCCCGTATTTCAGAGTCAAATTGATCCCCAGGAATTTATGAACGGTCCATTTGTATGGGGTATTTATGGACAGACTCCATCAAAAGAACCAGTAGCGGTTTGACGGAGGGATGTCTTTTTGTATTTTTGGCTTAGCTAAGCAATACTAAAAAATAAAACTTTTGATATTTCATCAGGTGCTTCGGGCCCCCCGTATGGCGCTCGAAGCATCTGTCGACCAGCAGTGTCTGCTTTTTTAGTATCCTTGTTCACCATAAATACCAATCATTATGTCTCCTTTTCATCTCGCATTTCCCGTTTCTAATCTGGAAAAAACCCGTCAATTTTACGAAACTCTTCTGGGCTGTACCGTTGGTCGAACCGCGGAAAGATGGATTGACTTCAACTTTTGGGGGAGTCAGATTTCTGCTCACTTGGTCGACGGAGAAGTGGTAGAAGCGCATCACAACCAAGTAGACGGTAAGCAAGTCCCGGTCAAACACTTTGGTGCCATACTGAAATGGGAAGAATGGCATACCCTAGCCCAAAAACTCAAAGCCAATCATACGGAATTCATTATTGAGCCCTATGTCCGTTTTGAAGGAGAGGTGGGAGAACAAGCGACTATGTTTTTTCTCGACCCCAGTGGCAATGCCATTGAATTCAAATCTTTCAAGGACATGGCACAAATTTTTGCTAGCTAATCGCTATTCGTCCATTCAAAACTTAATTTTTTGCCATGATTGATTTTTTTAAGGCCTCCATTGTATGCGGTGTACTTACCACCTGTTTGTTATTAGGTGCTTGCCAAGCTGATCAAAAAAGAAGAAGTAGTGGAAATAGTGATGAATTTGGGCATTACATTCACGTTGCGCATACCCGGATGATGGATACCGTGACCCAGGTCGTCGATCCGCGGATTGAAAAAATTGACTACGATCAGTTTGATATGGTTTTATTGGGTGGAGACCTGTGTGAAGAAAGTTCAAAACGCTATGATATCTTGGAATATTTGGATGGCGTTTTTAATCTAGATGCGCCGACCACTTTGTGGGCTTTGGGCAATCATGACAATGCTCGAATGGATTTTGTGGAAAAAGCAACTGGACGACCATACATCTATAGCTATAACCGGAATGATATTACTTATGTCATTTTGTATACTCAGGAAAAAGAAGACTGGATTTGTACGATTACGGGAGAGCAAATGGATTTGATTCGGTCTGTGACCGATACCATTCAGGAATCCTCTCACTTGGTGGTAATGACGCATAAACTCATCTGGTTGTGGAACAATCCTGAATTTGCGGAACACGTCGGGAAGGAAAAATACGATTGGTCTTCCAATTACAAAATGTACCGCAATGGCTGGAAAAGCGAAATATTACCGCTATTGCGAAAAGTGATGGATCGGGGGATTCAGGTCATTGCTTTGGCAGGAGATGTTGGAAACTATGTGAATGAATTTGAAGAACGAACCAGTGATGGCATATATTATCTGGCTTCGGGCAATAATCCGGACAATAAAAAAGCAAAGTTTCTGCATTTTCGACATCATCTACCCAGCGGAATGTTGAGTTGGAAATTTGAACCTTTGGAAGCCTTTCTGAAAAATGGGCAACGATTGGACTAGTGAAAAAAAGATTTGCGGTCAAGCGCTCTTGATAAACTGACGAGTTGGATTGATCTTTGGGGACGATGTAGCTGGGTTGAAGCCTGCCTACCAATACCTATTTTAAAAAATATAAAGACTGAGCAAGATGTTTCGATTTTATACTCCGATTTTACTATTGCAACTTTTTTGTCTCTACCATGCTTATTCCAGACAGGAGGAGCAAAGGTGGTTTTGGATCATTTTATTCTTCCCATTTTTTGGAAGCCTGTTTTATCTGTACCATTCTTTCTACAGTCGACGCAATATGGAGCATCTGGCAGAAGGCATGAAAAGTACCTTGATCAACAATTACAAGACGACCAAATTGGAGAAAGCGCTGAACTTTTCAGACACCTTTACCAACAAAATGAGATTGGCAGATGAATACTATCAAAATGGATCTTATGCCCAAGCAAAGCAATTGTATGAATCTTGTTTGAGTGGGCTTTACAAAGACGATACTCGTCTGTTGATGAAGTTAATCAATGTCAATGATCAATTGAGCGAGTACGAGGAAGTCATTAGATATGGCGAACAAATCATTGACGAAAAAGCTTTCAACCAATCTAATGAAAAAATCATTTTGGCCAGGGCGTATCAAAAAAAGGGAAGGATTGAAAAAGCAGAGCAAATGTTCAAGCAGACAGACATCCGATTTTCGAATTACGAGCAGCGAATCGCTTATGCTCAATTTTTGGAGCAAGCGGGTAAAGTTGATCTGGCGAAGAAAAAATTAGAAGCCCTATTGGCAGAGATAGATTCGATGGATACTTATGAAAGAAGACAGAAAAGGCAAACGGCCAGAAGGATTAAAAACTATTACACGGAGTGGAGCAATCCCTGATTTTTCTATTCTATATTGTCCGTTTGTCTGGGCAAAATTTCCCTTCAACAAAGGGTAGCTGCGCCTAGTTTCAATGAGATTATCCTCAATCGTATGCCGATGAAAAGCCATCTTTTGATTCCCTTTGCATTACTGCTTTTTCCACTCTTTACTTGGTCTCAAGAAGATACCATTGCTTTTTTTGAGGGGGAAGTCCGTTACGATATTGGTTATCAATCTTTACTCGACGACATTCCTAGTTCTACCCTTTACCGAAGGTATGGCGATCGTTTGATCACAAAGATCAAAAAAGATAAATATTTGATGATTCAATCTGCCAAAGATGGTTCCAATTGGACCAAATCAATTCATTTGTTGGAGGAAGGAATCGGCTACATGGAATACGAAGAATTCGATACAATTTATC
>JBCCSR010000611.1:0-4314 GCA_039199865.1 Bacteroidota bacterium | reverse complement strand
CTTTGGAATTACTCTGGAGGAAAGGAAGTCGATCTCCGTCCACTACAAAGTCGTCAGAGAGGTGACAATGAAATGAAGAGGTTGTTTCCCGTCAACTGATGGCCCTTATTTTTGGAGCATCAATAGAGGTTAGGGGACTTTCATCAGTTCATCTGCGCCTAAATATTTATCATCTTTATTGACATACCATTTGCGAATTTTGGGATAGCGAATTTCCCCGATGCGTTCCTCTCCTTCCAAAGTGATGTACTCTCCATCGTTGACCGCTTCATCGTGATAGAACCGATAAGCACGTAGCGCATAATTATGAGGATCGAAGTAAAAATACCAAATGTCTTTTCCGACCTCTTCCGTGTAGGTGACCTTCAAGGCCAATAGATTCTCTCCACGAAAGGTGACTGCTTGGATACTTTGCTCAATGATGGTTCCTTCGTCTTTTAATTTCATCGGTAATCCCCACAAATATTCGTAATAGCCCCTAATCGTTTGTGAATGATCGCAATTCAACCGATGCTTTCTGGCCTCATCTTTGGAAAAGGTTGCGCTTTTGTTCAATCGGTGTTCACAAGTCTTTCCAACCACTTTGCGCCACAAATGGTCCTCTCCTCTTGTTTGTTCCAGAACAAAACTTCCTTCCTTGGGATGGAGGAAGAGCTGAGTCATCCGAGAACCTCCATCGGGTCGCGTTTCTTTTAATTGTAGTTTTACCTTTTGCGCTCCCCAGACTCCTTGCGGATCGTGGTACGCTATACTTTTCTCCAACAATTGCGGGCCAGTCATTGGTTGGCCTACTGCCAAATGTGCGCCACAGATGACAAATACAAATAAGTATATCTTTTTCATGAAAGCTCGTTTGGATTTTTAAAAAGATCAATCGACAAAGCGATTCCAAATCGCATCATCCGGTGGATCACAGCTAATCGAAATCTGCTCTTTTTTTACCGGATGGATAAAAGTCATTTCCCGACAATGCAGATGAATCGAACCATTGTCATTGCCTTTTTTGTAGCCATACTTTAGGTCCCCAATGATAGGACATTTCATAGAGGATAACTGTACTCGAATTTGATGCGGGCGGCCAGTAATGGGATGAACCTCAAGTAAAAAATGGTTTTCTATCTCAGAAATCAATTTGTATTGTAGCTCTGCCAACTTCGCTTTGCTGGTTCGATTACCAATCTTGTCGTAAGCTTTCGTCACATTTTTAGAATGGTCTTTTAACAGGTAATGCTTCAGTTGACCACTGAGTGGATAGGGTCGATTTTTGGTCACTGCCCAATAGCATTTGTCCACCTGACGATCTCGAAGTAATTTTGACATGCGTGTCAAAGCCTTACTCGTTCGAGCAAAAACGATGGTGCCGCTCACCGGTCGGTCCAGACGATGAATCACGCCCAAAAATACATCCCCCGGCTTTTTGTACCTCAGTTTGATATATTGCTTGACGTACTCCGTAAGTGGGGTGTCTCCGGTGGCATCTCCATGCACCAAAACGGAAGCGGGTTTATTGACTGCAATCAGGTGATTGTCTTCGTAAATGACTTGCAAGCCAGCCAGGTTTAACATTTGATAATGGATTTGTGTTTAAAATAAGATTAATGCTAATTTTACCGTAGAAACTAAGCATTACGATTCACAAAGAAAATCAAATTTATGAAATTATCCCTGGGTTTTTCTCCTTGTCCAAACGATACCTTCCTCTTCGATGCGCTGGTTCATCACAAAATCGATACCGAAGGGCTAGAATTTGATCTGGTCATGGAAGACGTAGAAGCCCTCAACCAAGCTGCTTTCAAAGGACAGTTGGCCATCACCAAATTGAGTTATCACGCCTATGCCTATTTACTAGACCAATACGTTTTACTCGATGCAGGAAGTGCGCTCGGCAATAATTGTGGCCCTTTGTTGATTGCCAAAACCAAAATGGATCAAGAGGCCATCGATCAAAGTCTGATCGCCATTCCGGGGAAATACACCACGGCCAACTTTCTGCTGAGCCTTGCCTTCCCTGGTGCTCAAAACAAAAGGGAGATGTTATTTTCCGACATTGAACCCGCACTTATTGCGGAAGAGGTGGAGGCAGGTTTAATCATCCACGAAAATCGTTTTACCTACCAGGATAAGGGCTTGATCAAATTAATGGATCTTGGTAGTTTTTGGGAAGATACTACCGGAATGCCCATTCCATTAGGAGGCATTGTCATCAAAAGAGATTTACCCCTTGAATTGCAGCATAAAGTCAACCGAGTTTTGCGTAAAAGCGTCGCTTTTGCTCGACAAAATCCCGAAGAAAGTCTCCCCTTTGTCCGACAATACGCTCAAGAAATGGAAGCATCTGTCATGTACCAACACATTGACTTATATGTCAATCATTTTACGGAAGACCTGGGTCAGAGCGGAAGACAAGCGGTAAAAACCCTTTTTGAGATGGCCATTCACAAAGGAATTATTGCGCCTCCCAAACCGTCCATCTTCCTGGAATCTCTCCCCATCACTTAGTCGGAAAGTTGCCAAAAAAAATTGGTCCATTTGCCCTATTTTCTCCTAAAAATAAATCTATATTTGCCCCTGTTTAATAATTCCTAACTAAACGCTATTTTTCCATTGCTCAGCAGCAGAAAAATAGCGGCGTAAAAACCATATAAGCAATGATCATTGGAGTACCCAAGGAGATAAAATCTGACGAGAATCGCGTGGCCCTCACCCCCGCCGGCGCCTTAGAACTAACCAAACGCGGACATCAAGTTTTTGTCCAAAGTACTGCCGGCGTCGGAAGTGGTTTTCCGGATGAGGAATACAAAGATTGCGGTGCTAAAATCTTAAAAACGATCGAAGATGTTTACGGCAAAGCCGAAATGATCATCAAGGTAAAGGAACCCATCCGCAAAGAATACCAACTCATCAAAGAAGATCAGTTGGTCTTCACCTACTTTCACTTTGCTTCTTACAAACCATTGACCAAGGCTATGATCAAGAGCAAAGCAGTCTGTTTGGCCTACGAAACAGTAGAACTTTCCGATCGATCTCTTCCACTTTTGGTCCCCATGTCAGAAGTCGCTGGTCGAATGGCCATTCAAGAAGGAGCCAAGTACTTGGAGAAGCCCGTCAAGGGTCGTGGCGTTTTACTAGGAGGAGTTCCTGGCGTACCCCCGGGTAAAGTTTTGATCTTGGGAGGAGGAATTGTAGGAACCCAAGCCGCCAAGATGGCCGCTGGACTGGGCGCTCAGGTAACTATTTTAGACATCAATCTACCTAGACTACGCCATCTGGCAGACATCATGCCCGCCAACGTTACGACCCTTTATTCTAACCAGTACAACATCAACCGCCTCATCAAAAATCATGATTTGATTGTCGGGGCAGTTCTGATTCCCGGAGCCAAGGCCCCCAAGTTGATCACCAGAGAAATGCTCAAAGAAATGCGCCCAGGGACCGTATTGGTGGATGTTGCCGTAGATCAAGGCGGTTGTATCGAGACTTGCAAGCCAACAACGCACAGAAAACCCACTTTTATCATTGATGATGTAGTCCATTATTGTGTTGCCAATATGCCGGGAGCAGTCCCTTACACTTCAACCATTGCATTGACCAATGCCACCCTTCCCTATGCCATTCAGTTGGCCGAAAAAGGATGGAAAAAAGCCTGTAATGAAGATCCCCATTTGAAAAAGGGATTGAACGTAATTCAAGGATCAGTCGTTTATAAAGGAGTGGCCGACGCATTTGATCTTCCACTAGAAAATGTGGAGGACTTTTTGTAATGGATTATTCATCTTAAACAAATCTTTAATTACTTCTTAAATTATAATTTTATGAAACAGCTAAATTTTTTAATTCTGATTAGCCTCTTCCTTTTTTCCTGTGGCAGTGGTAGTGACGGTGAAGATGATCCGGGAGAAATGATGAACGGAACAATGACGGTCATCAAAGATGGAGTAAGCTTCGAAATTGAGGCCACTAACAACACCTTACTCTCCGAAGTACAATCGGGAAATGAAGGTCGACGCTTAGACATTCGCTGTAATGTAGATGGTGGAACCCTCTTTATTTCGGTTTCCAACTGGGATTTTCAAAACCCACCCGTAGATGGCATTTTGACCAAAACTTACAAAACCAACGAGCAAGATCCTTCGACGACCAATTCTTCTTGTATGGATGTCGGCAATTTTACCCTGTGTGACGGTGCCCTGGGGACCTACACCGTGGGGACTACAGAAATTTATACTTCAGAAGGGTTTGACATCGACGAAGAAGGTACCATCACCATTACCGGTAATGATCCGAGCAACAAGCGGGTAAGCGGTACTTTTGAAT
>JBCCSR010000610.1:0-4316 GCA_039199865.1 Bacteroidota bacterium | reverse complement strand
GTAGAGATTGAAAATGGGGCGTCTCGCCAAGCCAAAAAGTTTGAGGTGGCTTCCAGAGCAAAATTTGCTAGCCAAAATCCTTAAACACCCAAATTGTAAAATTCAACAGGGGGTAAATATCTAACGGAGTGGAGTAAAATCCACTCCGGTTAGACTTCTAAAGTCCAACTGTTTTAGAAGTTATATTGTAGGTTAGGTTTCATTCCAATTTAGATCAGGATTGAAGAGTAGGTAACTACTTTCTTCGATCCTTTTTTTTTACCTCCGTCAAAGCTCCCTTTTCTCTTTCTCTTGCTTGCAGCAAAATCATCCATCCATTTTACTAAAGCCCTAATTGACCTGGGCCAGGATTCCAGATTCCGTGATTAAAATGCCTTCGCCAATCAAAGTAGCCAAATCGGGTTTCCGATCTTTTAAGCCCAAAAGATAAGTACGAATAGCGCTAGACAAACGCTCACTTTTGGCAATTTCAAAAATTTCTAAATACAACAACCACTCATCGGGATGTTCCCCTTTCAACTGCTCAAAAAGTTGGGTTAAGTCTTGATCGTCCGCGTTTTGGTTCTGTCGCCATTCCCGTACCCCTTGATAATGATCTTCCAGGGCTTTTTCCTTTTCTGTCTTTACTGGTTTAATTGAAGTCGTTGGAGAAACGTCATACAAATTGGGAAAGGAATCGGCATCAGCAGCTCCGGCATATGCGGATACGATTTTTTTGCCGACAACCATATCAAAAGTACCATCCTCGGGAGTGTACAGTATTTCTTCTCGATAAGTTACCGTACAATCAACCAATTGAATGAGCATCAACTTTCCTCTTATATTTCGAACACCAGTTACGTTAAGCCCTTCTACTTTCAACCCACTTTCAAACTCAAATTCAAGCCATTTGCCATCGTAAAAATTATAGGCCTTTAAATCTACTGGTCCCATATCTTCGATGGCGAGGTTGATGTTTTTCAATTTTCCCAGCGGCGAGCTAAATCCATTGGAATAATTGTCGACCCCGTGTCCAATCAATTCTTTTTCGCGATGGGCCAGTGCAGTAGGTCCAATAGTCTTGAAATAAACCACTTCATTGTCTTCATTGACAATCGCTCGGGTGAATACACCGGACACTTGTAGTCCAGTACTCAACTCGATGGTTCCTACCATATTGGAATCAATTAGTTTCAATAAGCCTTTGGTCCCTCCTTTGCGTAAACTCAGAGTATTAGAAAATTCTTCCAAAACCTGCATGAGGTAGGAAAAGTCAGGGGTTACATAAAGCTGGGGTTGGGGCTGAGTAATATCAAAGGCCGTACGGGCTGCTTCAATGGAATAGGGTATTTTTTCGACTGCTGGTTGCATACAACTCTTGCTTTCGCCGATCGAAGACAACAAACCTGCGCCGTAAATTTTGGGCTGCTCCAAATGACCAATCAGCCCATACTCGACGGTCCACCACTGTAAATTTCTCATCTGAGCCATTTCCGAAAGTTCGACATCCATGGCTTGCAATCGATTGACTTCGGTCTGGGCCGCATCAATCTCTGGTTGGGGTGTTCCTTCAGCTTCCTTCAAAATGGACAATTTTCGAACGGCTTCGTACAAATCCAAATCGTATTTAGACAAAATGGCTTTTGCACCAATGGCTCCTAGCCTTCGTAAATACTCTGCGTAATCTGGATTGGCAATGATGGGGGCATGTCCGGCAGATTCATGAATAATGTCCGGAGCAGGGGTATATTCAATATTCTCTAGCTGTCGAATGTCGGAAGCAATGACCAAAACTTTGTAAGCCTGAAACTCCATAAACGCATGAGGCGGAATAAACCCGTCAACGGCTACGGCAGCCCAGCCGATCTTTTTTAGAATCCGGTTCATCCCATACATATTGGGAATATGATCAATACTAACACCCGTTTTATCCAAACCATTGAGGTAAGACTCGTGGGCCACTTTTGATAAATAATGCACACACTTCCGCATCACATAACGCCATACGGCCTGATTGATGGAGGTATAATCCTCGTAGTTTTGTGGCTTGATAAACTGCTTGAGATGCTTGGGCAAGCGATCGATAAGTTCGTTGCTTTCGTATGCTTTAGAATCGTTCATATTTTTCGTTTTTTCTTTGGTATCACCTAATTCATTAACGTGAAGTAGATTAAATTTAATTTCTCAACAAGGCACTAAGATTCTCAATACTAAGGGCATGGCCAATTCAAATGGCGTATTTAATTTTTCCTAATCAAAGTAGAATAAAGGCAAAACTCCCCTCAAGTTGAGAAACCTCATTCGCTATTCTTTCTAAAAAACAGAAATAAGCCTCCGATGATCAGTAAGCTACCCAATAGAAAAACCCAACTAGGAATCCCTTCTCCCTGTTCCTCTCCATCATGCGTATGTGTACTACCATCATGTTTGTGGGTCACCTCAAATGTCAGCGTTGCCCACTTAGACTGATGAGTCAATTCATCATCATTAGCCACGTTAATCATGTGAATGGTTCGTAGATAATAAACGCCATCTTCTGGTAGATCTATCGAGGCAATTCCCTGATCATTGGTACGTAATTGCTGACCACTGGTATGCGTATGTTCTTCGCCATCATGTGCGTGATCATGTGCATGATCGTGTTCATGATCATGTGCATGATCATGTGCATGATCGTGTGCGTGCATGGTTTCAGCGCTTTTGATGTAATCGGCATATACCAGTTGGTTGGCAAGTGGCTTCCCCTCCAACAACAGTTTTACTTCTAATTTATCCCCACTGTATTTTTCGTAGGGGTTGGAGAGTGGAACAAGTTCAATAGGATAACCTAAAACCATTTTCCAATCATCCGTTTTTACATCTCCTACTTGATAAATGGCTTTTACGTGCTTTTGATAACTTTCTACTGCATCTTGATCCAACAAGTTGTTGTTGTTTCTGTACGCTAGCATATCCAAAACCCCATCGTGTTCGAGATAACGATTAAACTTTTCGGCAGTGAGTTCTATATTTTTAGCTTTAGTAGAAACACCAGCCACATAAGTTCCAGCCTTACCTGTTTTAAAGGTTAGTTGAGTAATGGTACTGTCTTGATCTTTCCACTGATTTGGACGAATGGCCACCCTTTCTCCCTGACCGACAATGGAAGCGTCCAGCATACGATCCCGAGTGATCACGTTTTCACTTTTTTCAAAAGTCCCATTGTACAAATTTAAGGTCGTTTCTTGATTGGGCTGCAAAAAATAGCCCTCCATTTTTACATACAAATCATGACTACACAACAGGAGGACAGTGGAGAGGAGGAGGAGAGACTTCAAGAATCTATCTCTTAGATGATTACGGGTTGCCCTAATGTTCAATTTCATATCTTGTCTTTTGTTCATTCTTTTTGTTCGTCAAGCATTACTGGCCTCTTCTCTATCAATCCTCTGTAAGATAAGCAATTCACTAGTACCAAGCAATGGATTTTAAAACCTCCATCTTTCTAGCCACCGTCCTTATGATCTCTCATGGAGTTCGTATGTCTAAATTAAGGGCAAAAGCGAAAACTTCTTGACAATCTTTCTCTCTATTCCGCAAGAATGCGCTTGGCCTGTCTGACCAGATTGACATACAATTCCTCCTTTTCAATCGCATCCATTTTCAACAACGGAATGTTAGCGGGGTTCATGGATTGGTATTGTTGCAATTCGTCAACTACCTCAAACAAGCAGGGCTTTAAAATGACGTAAAGTACCACAGCACCATCCTTTTCAGCCGCTTGCAAAAGAGCAGGCAATTCGTTGGAAGCAATAAAATCAGAGGCTAAAAAATCGGCACTGAGCAGTAAGATGATCACTTTGGTTTGGTCGATCGCCGATTGAATCTCCTCCTTCCAATTTTGGCCAGGTAAGATTTGATCATGGTCCCAAAATTTCAGTTGCTGCTCAAAGGGCTTAAAATGCTTTTTGATTTCCGCTACGTATTGTTTGTCTTTTGGACTGTAACTGACAAAAATTTGATCGCGAACTCGCTCAGACGAACTGGAGTGCTTTTGTCGCGCCAATGCCGGTAAGGTATTCAATTCTTGGTGGGTATAAAAGAGCAGCCTTTCATAGTATTTCTCTTGCTTTGTCCCCTTATTTTCAGTCCATTTTTCGTGAACCATTTGTTCCACTTGATCCAAAAAGATCGCTTTGTATTCAGACGGATAAAAACGCTTCAAGCGCTCTTTGACCAGTTCAAATTGATCAATAGCTCTTTTCTCAGTTGAAGCACTCAGTAGCTTAAGGTTCGAAAAATAGTGAGCTTCCTCTCTGATGATTCTTTCGTGGTCCATTGTTCCTAGCTGTCTTGGG
>JBCCSR010000609.1:0-4318 GCA_039199865.1 Bacteroidota bacterium | reverse complement strand
GTTTTCAGTTGGACTGGCAATCGGATTGGAAATATTTAAGGCGCTGAGGGTCGTATCTGCCTCCCAGCGGTAGGTATAAGTCGCATTTTGGGTCGCTTCCAATTGAGAAGTCTGTCCCGCAAAAATCGTATCGGGATCTGCTTCAATGGTCAACACACTGACAGAAGTTAGGACGTCCACGTTAATTTGAGCGTTTCCAGTACATCCAAACTGATTTTCCAAAGCAACATTGTAAGCGGTTGTTTGAGTGGGACTGACCAGTGGATTAGGCGTATTGGCTCCGCTCAAAATCTCATTACTTGGGGTCCAAGTGTAAGCAAGTGTCTGGTCAGCATTGATGTTGATCACCCTCAACTCCGCAGTATCTCCTTGGCAGAGGCTCAAATCAACACTAGCGACATTGACCGCTTCATTTTGTACCAATACCTCATCTTCCAAAGTACAGCCAAAGTCGTCCTCAACTTGAATGAAATACAAGCCCTCTTCATCTGGACTCACCGACAGATCCGGACTATTGCCAATAGGATCACTAAAATCGGGATTTAGCGACCAAACAAAAGAACTGGCATTTTGACTAGAAGCATTGAGCTCAATAGCCTCTCCGCAGGAGATTTGATCATCACTCACCACCAGATCCAGGCCAGGAGGAACCAAAACATGGATGGAACGAACGATTTGGCAACTATCTTCCGCCAGATCAGAAACGGTTACAGAATAGGTTGTTGAACTGCTGGGCATTGCCAAAGGATTCCCGACAAGTGGATCATCCAAGCCATCGGCAGGTGACCATACATAAGTATAAGTAGGATTAAAATCTGGATTCAAGGCTACTGGCATATCACAAAACGAGATGGTATCCACAAGGTTGACCTCGATTAAATTTACACTCACAATTTGTAGAACAGAATCCACACAGCCATCATCCGATGTAATGGTTAAGACCACTGGCCAGTCGCCACTTTCGTTAAAAACAACCGTCGGGTTTTGGCTCATTGAGCTTTGCCCGTTGCCAAAATCCCAGTCCCAAGATTGAAAGATACTTTGATCATTGGTGGAGAGATCCGTAAAATCAATGACTACAGAGTCACTGCACAGTTCCACGGACCAATCAAAAGCAGGAATAATTTGTGGTTCGGTCACTTCAACCGTTTGAAAGAGGGTATCCGAACAGGGCAGATCGGCAATGAAGGTCAACCAAATTTCGTAAGTGCCCGGAGCTGGATAAGTATAAGTAGGATTGATTGCAATCTGAACGCTGTCTGGAAAAGTCGGATCGCCAAAATTCCATTGATAAAAATTAGCATTGATACTGGTGTTCGTAAAATTGACGGTGAATCCACCACATTGTTGAAAGGACACAAAATCGCCCTGAGGCATGGTATCCAATACGACGACAATCACCGAGTCCGTACTTGTACAGCCATACTGATTGCTCAAGGCTACCTCAAAAGTATACTCCCCAGGGATCAAGGGCTGTACCGTTGGATTTGCCGTATTCTGTCCAGATAAAATCAAATTGCTGGGGCTCCATTGATAAGTCAATTGATCATCCATATCCAAGTTGTTGACCGCAATCTCAAGGGAATCCCCCTGACAAAGCAAAGCAATATCTTGTGTGGCTACATTGATTCCCCGACCAAGAATACTGACACTATCAAAAGCGACACAACCAATAGAATCTCGAGCCAATAAATAATAGGTAGACATTCCGATGGGGGTCACCTCAATCGTTGCACTATCTCCCAGAGTTTGATCAAAGTCGGGATCACTTGCCCAGAGATATTCTGTCGCCTGGTCGCTAGTGGCACTAAGCAAAAAATTAGTACTACAAATGGTGGTATCTGCCGGTACATCCAATTGGATCCTTTCCGGTACAATGACCGCTATACTTTGCTCTAACTGACAATTCCCATCGGGATCCGAAATGAGGACCGTATATATCGTCGTGGTATCTGGACTGGCAATTGGATTTGGGGAGTTGGGATCATCCAATCCTTCTTCTGGAAACCATTGATAGGCGTAGGCAAAACTAAAGATGGGATTGAGGGGTACCGAATCGTCCGGACAAATTGTGACTTCATCCGCTTCGATCACCTCATCAATAACATTAGCATTGAATGCTTCTTGAATGCTTCGTACGCATCCGTTCGCGGCAACGACTTCTAATTCGAGTATGTAAATACCAGAATTGACCACGGTAAAACTTGGGTTTTGCTGATCAGAAATACCGATGACCGTAAAATCTTGCGAAAGGGTCCAATTCCAAGCAACCGGTGTAGAAATACTATCCGTCGAAAGATCACTCACAACAATCGTCAAGCTATCCGAACAATCGGTCAAATCCAAATCAAAAGCTGCGGTAAGCGATGGAAATTGGATATTTATTTCTTGCATGAAGGTATCGACGCACTGATTAGATGGTTCTGCAATCAACATAATAATGTAGGTCCCAGTATCTGAAAAAGTGTAGGAAGGATCCATTTCATTGGACACAAAACCAGGATTTCCAGGGTCGTTAAAATACCATTCAAATTGATCCGCATTCTCACTTTCATTCTGGAAAAAGACCGTTAACTCTTCTTCACAGACCACCTCGGGGGAGAAAAAGGAAGAAACCGTTTCACCACAAATACCAACATTGTATTGAAAGTCTCTTCGGGTCGTCGATATCAACTCATCATCCCGGTATTCTTCAATACAAATCCCCACTACAAACTGTCCTGGAGTATTGGGCAAACCAGTAAGTAAACCCGTGTTGATATCTATCTGTAGGGGCGCTCCACCGGGAAGTCCATTCAGCATATTGTTTACACTATAAGGAGGATCGATCCAGTTGATCGGATCATAAGGAGGATTATTGGGAGGTTGGGGATTAGGTGCACTGTAGCTCGCTCCCAATAAAGGAGTACACATTTTATAGACAATCGAATCTCCATCAATATCTACCGCAGACTGATCGAAAATAATGGGTTCATTGACACAAATATACAGTGGTGGCCAATCATTGAACTTTGCACTAGAATTGCATTCATTCAGGGCTTTTTCAGTGATGGTTACCCCATAAGTAGCTCCCGAGTCGAGCGGACCGATAATATTTTGGATGGTTGCATTGCGACAACATCGCTGATAGGAAAGTTGGTAGCCTCCTTCCCTGCTCGGTAACATCACCGTATCTCGGTAAGTTGTCGTATGAACACAAACGTTTGGCGGGACGACCAGACAAGGATTTGTCAAAACGGGGTTCAAAGTATCATCGTTCATCAAAGAAACGATCAGTTCGCCACCAACGCTACTTTGCGGGTCTCCCAAATTGGTCACCAATTGATTATCACTGTCAAAAATACCTATCGAAGCAGGATTGTCAAAGTAGGGAACACCATTAAAACAGTCACGAAAAACGGTCAATGTAATCTCAAATTGATTGTTTCCAAGACAGGTGTAAGTCAGCTCTCCTCCTACGATGTGGGTTGCCCAAACTTGGTTTTGCCCAAGCAACAACAGCATAAAGAGGTATAGATATGATGTAATTCCTTTCAATCGCTCAAAGTTTGTTGTATGTTTTTGTCAAATGTAGGCAATTCTAAAGCAATTATCAACGAAAAGATTAATATTCAAGGCTTTTGACAAAGGCTGACTTTTCTATCTCAATTATCCTCCCAATTTGAGCAAGATACCTACTGTGTAGTCATCAGCAAAATGAAAATCTCAAATGGGTAAATTAAAAACGCTAAAACAAAGACAATCAACAAGGTATTAGCATTTTATAGCAATAGTAGCTTTTATATTCCTAATCCACATCTGCCTCAAAACAACACTATTTACGGTCTGCCAAAGCCTATAATTTGTTGTTCAGATTGGAGTTAACGAAGTGTTTATCAATAGTACGGTAGAGCATACTGCAATTTTTTTTCACTATTTTTTTGCATAAAAACGATTGAATTGTCATATTTTCTATTAAATTAGCAGCCGATTGAGACAGCTAATTAATAAAAAAACACTTGAAACTAGTTCGAGCCTTCTGTTGTATTATTTTCAGTAATACTCGCACCCCATTTTTTTTTATTATCCCACCACAGTTTTGTAGATGGAGAGCACTGTCACAGCCTTACACCAAACAACATGTTTACATATGCGAAAATCAATTAAAATCGCGTTCTATTATAAACATTTAAATGTACTGAATTATGACACATAAGGTCAAACTTGTAAACTTTGTCATCAAATAATACGACTTCACTAGAGTTTTTAAGTTTGACCTTATGTGTCATAATTCAGTACATTTAAATGTTTATAATAGAACGCGATTTTAATTGATTTT
>JBCCSR010000608.1:0-4319 GCA_039199865.1 Bacteroidota bacterium | reverse complement strand
TCCCCGATGCTTGCGTCAGGGATCCGCGTGAAATTTGATCCTTTTGGGCTTTTGTTTGGCATTTGCCTCCGGCGAGGTACTTTTTCAATCGCCAAAAAGTACCCAAAATGCTTGTCAAAATGAACTCGCTCTGCTCAGACACAATTTTGACCCCGCCCACTACTTAGTACGCAGCTCTTGTAGCGCGGAGATACCTCTGGGCTTGCCCCGAGGAGATTCATTTCCAAGAGTCAATGGTCGTTCGGGATTCCCGAACGGCTATTGCTGTTCACATTTTTCCAAGAGCCATTTTTTCAAAACGAGATTGGGTTCTCTTTGGATTTCAGATTGAATGGCTTTCATCAGTTTTTTATCCCTAGCAGCATTCAATATTTTTTTGGTGAATAGGATAAATTTGACAAATGCTGTTTTTAGTTTAGACGTCAAGGCTCGATCTCTTCTAGTATATTTTTCAAATGATTCTAGTTGAGTCAGCAAAAGATCGAAGTAAGTTTCCTGGCTTAACCAAAGCTCAAACCAGGACCGAATCAATAGGGATTTGGATTTAAAAGCATGGATTGGTTCTCGGAAAGAATATTGGAGTACTTCGATGGCCTGATGGTATTTTTTTTGTTCAAAGTACCAAAACCCATAGGCCAGGGCCAATGCATCTGCTTTTACTTTGATGTCTAGTTTGTGTTGATAAGTATCCATAAAGTTTTTCGTCCACTTGAATGCGCGACAGGAAGTGCTTGCAGTTACGATGTTATGAAAAGTCGTTTCCGTGATTTTTCCGTGGACCAACAAGCAACCATGAGTCAAACCCAGTTGATTGAGCTCAAAGGCAATTGGGAAGTAGTCGGCATTGCCCCGGTTGGTTTCTCGGATACAATAGTTGATCAGGATAAAAAAGATATTTCGTTGATCTTTTTTTCTCAGTAAGTGGATGGTTGATTTGAATTGAGTCAATACATCTTTGTAATGGATTTCTGCTTCATCCCGTTGAAACTTTTCCAGTTTTTCGTATAGCGACAATAAGTGTTTTTCACTATCGGATGGATGGACCTTCTTCCTTTTTCCTTGCTCATCTACGATCGTATTTCTCCTTGCATTTGCGGCACATTTTAGTTTAATGTCCATCATGGCTTTGTAGTCTGCAAAATTTTGAATGGCCAGATCGAGTGTTCCTTTGTCTCCCTTTTGTAATGGAGTATCCGGATGTCCATAATACAAAAGGTACAGTTCTTTTTTTTCCAAAAAATAGAGTTCATCCCTAAAAGGCAAAGTATCCAAACTTTGGTGAAAGCGATCAACTTTTTTTTCAAACAGATCGAAACAGCCCGATCGTTCTGCATAAGCATGTAACAATAGTTTTTCTTCTTGCAATTGGCTTTGCTCTAATTGCCGTATGATCAGGTATTTTTCGAGCAAGGCATTGAACTTCGACATCAAGTTGAGCATCTGTTGATGCGCATAAGGTTTTCCCGGAAATATCTTTTTAAATACGGATTCCCTTGAGAGCTGCCGAGCATTAAACGCCGGATAGTGAGGTAAGAGCACCCGATACATTTTGACAACATTTGAATTGCGATTGAAGTAGGGCGATTGCAGAAAAGGCAATAACTGTTTGATCTCATCGGGTTGTAGTATACGCAAAGCGTTGATGAGCTTACTTTTTTGCATTAGGATTTGTTTTTTGTTTGGACAAATTTGTGAAGGAGATTTATGGAGTTTAAAGTTAATTCATTTTGATGTTATTTTAAAGCGTGCTAATTTATTGATAGCTAAATGATTATAAATTTTTAATCTGTTTGTTGGTATTATTTATTTATATTTTTGTCTTTGTGCAAGCTGCTTTTCCAACTTAAGTTTGTGGGTGATAATTAAATACGGATTTACAAACCGCGTCTTCTTTTTTGCTGTAGCTTGTTCTATTGGCAGACTGATCTTTCTATTCTAATCTCAAAAAATCAAATAAGACCTGGTTTGTAAATCTGGATTCAAAATCCGGATGTACAGCGGCACGATAATCTCCGGAATATTGGCCGCTTTTGTTTTTTCGGACTTGTAAATTTCGTTAACCTCAAATGCTAAAAAACAATGATGAATCTGTTTACTCAAAAAAAAATGATTGTATTGGTCTTCCTTTTCACTGTTGGCCTCACTTCCGCGATGCAAGCACAAGTCAACTTTTACTTTACGCCATCAAATGGTTGGAATATGAAAGAACACGTCAGAACTTTGGGAGACATCAATGGCGATGACAAAGATGATATTGTCGGGTTTGGTGCTGCGGGAGTCTATGTCTCTTTTTCGGATGGCCTCAATTTTTCGGTTCCCAAACTATTGCTGAAAAACTTTGCCATTGGTGCGGGGGCATGGGAGGTCAGCAAGCATGTACGCACTACGGGAGATGTCAATGGTGATGGTAAAGACGATATTATTGGCTTTGGTGGTGGAGCCGTACTCGTTTCTTTGTCAACAGGAGATGGATTAGCGGAGGCAAAGGTCTGGTTGGATCGTTATTTTACGCCACCGAATGGTTGGAACAATCGAGAACACGTTCGTACGGTTGCCGATGTCAATAATGATGGCAAAGATGATATCGTCGGTTTTGGTGCTGCGGGAGTTTATGTCTCTTTTTCGGATGGCCGTAGTTTTTCCAAACCTCAATTACTGGTAAAGAATTTTGCGATTGGGGCAGGGGGATGGGAGGTCAGTAAACATACCCGGTTGATGGCCGATGTCGATGGTGATCGTAGAGCAGACATCGTAGGATTCGGTGGACAAGTCTACACCGCATTTTCGGAAGGAAAAACATTTCGACAAGTCAAAGAAATGGGCGAAAAATACTATACCAATCCCAACTGGTGGAACCTTCAGCGGCACCGTAGAATGATGGAAGATACCAACGGGGATGGAAAAATGGACATTATTGGCTTTACTGAACAAAAGGTTTATGTCTCTCTCAGCGAAGGCGAAAGTTTTCAAACGCAAAAAATGTGTTTTGAGGAATTTACTTATGCCCAAGGCTGGAGTCCCGAGAAATATCCCATTGTTATAGGCGATGTGAATGGAGATGGCAAAGCAGATATTGTTGGATTTAAAGACAAGCGGGTCTATGTTGCCTATTCCAATGGGGATTGTTTTAATCCTCCGGTACCGATCAACTTTTCAAAATAAGGAAGTCGTTGCCACCCCGCTTTTTCTTTATTCTTAGCTTGGCTACAAATCCATTTGGTTAGTTAGGCTTAGATTTGATCTTTAGCTTGGACGATGACACTTTTGATGATTCCTTTTATGGATAATTGAAGGTGTCATCGTTTGTGTTTTTACCCTTTTGCTCTTGAGAACCCCTCGATACTTAAGTCAGGTGTTTACGTAAAATTTGATTTTTGGGGTTCTTGTAGTGCAGTCATACTTTAGCACTTTCCCCAAGGAAGAAGGAACGGCACAAATTCATCTTTACAATGCGCAGGGCCAACAATTGTCCAACTTGTCGACTACGGTGTCTGCCAATACGTTATCCCAACTAACCCACAGACTGCCCAGTGGTCCCAAGCACTTTCCTAAACAGCCCTAAACGGGGTTCTAAACAACCCTAAATGGGGATAGAGACCCATTTTGACTTTGATTTGCCGCTATATTTGAACCCATTCAAATCATCACAACAAAAAATGGAAAGACATGAAAAATCAATTGACATTATTCATTTTATGGGGACTGTTGCTGGTATCGTCTTCCGTATTGGCACAAGAGCGGCCCAACTATAAAAAAGGAGATCAGGTTGAGATTGAAACCATCGAGGGCAACAAATTGATTGGTATCATTCAATCGATTGATGAGGAAACGATTGGCTTGGAAACAGAAAGCATGGGAATATTGTCTTTAAAAAGAGGGACCATCAAAAAACTAAGGACCTTAAGTGCAGCCAATTTTGTGGATGGTGCCTATTGGTTTGACCATCCGAATCGAACGCGCTATTTTATTGCACCGACCGCTTTTGGATTAGAGCAAGGAGAAGGGTATTATCAAAATATCCAGCTTTTTTACAATGGGGTGGGCTATGGTTTTACGGATAATTTTTCTGTTTCCATCGGAGGGAATTTTTTAATTGACCAATCCAATTTTTGGCTATTCAACCCGCAGTTTTCCTTTCCTGTCAATGAGAAACTTCGTTTGGGAGCGGGAACGACGATTGTCTTTTTACCCAATGACGAACTTTCCTCTTTTCTTTACGGTGTCGCTACCTTTGGAACCCTCAAAGCCAATTTTAGAACACGATTGCGCTCAACGTGCGTCGCTTTGCCGACGGCGAGACAATTCGTCTCGACATCACG
>JBCCSR010000607.1:0-4320 GCA_039199865.1 Bacteroidota bacterium | reverse complement strand
GCAACTGTTTCATCGATTTGCAAAAAGTCGATGCCTCCCTGACGCTCTTCATCAAAAACAAAAATAGTTTTCCCTTGGCTTAAATCAAAAACCCTTCCTCCAACAACTGCAAAACCATCGCTATTTTCAGCTTTGACAGCGGTCCAGTCGATGGTCCATTTGGGGTGACGAATGGAGCCTTGCCCCAGGTAAATGGGATGATTTCTGGAAGAAATTTCTCGCTTGGCCAGCGGATTTTCGTGAGGGGTTTGGACCAAAATATTGAAAAATGCTGCTTGATTTCCGACTATAGCAAAGTTTCCTGCGACTTGTTTGCCATTGATGGTATGCCTCAAATTGCCCAGCCCATTACCCGGGGTATCGTAGCGTTCCACGGGAAAGGGAAGGCTTCCGATGGGCAATTGATCGCTCCAGTCCGCTTCGTAATCCGCAATGTCTTCTTCGTACATTTGCCAATCGATGCTATCGGGATTATTGAAACGCACCTGAGTCACTTGCTTGCGGCTGGATTCTGCATTGGCCAGTTGTTTTCCCCCAGTATTTTCTGGTCTATTTTCCGATTGATTTTGGCAGTTGAGGCAAAGAAGGAGCATCGTAAAAAATAGGAGGAATCTCATTGCTTTCATTTCAAGTTGATTTTAGGATGGCGGTAAAAATAAGGAAATTTGCTACCCTCGCTTGACATAACCATTTTTATTTTAATAAATTCCCCAAAAAAATGAACATGGATCCATTAGAAAAGGAGCTAAGAAGTTTATACGAAGCAATCATTGCCAAAGAAAAGATAGAGCTACACCTCAAAAATATTGATCGATTGATTCTGGAAAAAGAAGCTGAGCTGAAAAAAACAGAAATTCAGATGGCCATCGAGGAGGACCAAGTCAAACGTTTGGAACGCAAAAGTCTTTACGCCATTTTCCAATACATTTTGGGAAATAAGAGTCAACAAATTGAAAAAGAGCGGCAAGAATATTTACAAGCCTACTTAAAATACCAATCCATCGTCAGCGCCATGGCCAATCTAAAGAAGGAAAAAGCATTGCTCTTACAAAATTACAGCAGTAAATTCAATACGGAAAGGGCCTTTGATGATTTGATAAAAAACAAGATCAAAGCCATTCGCAAAGCCTTTCCCAAAGGAGCTGATTATATCGTTCACTTCGAAGAGCGCATTGCCCGTCATCAATCCAAAATCAAGGAAATTACCCAAGCCATTCGAGAAGGAAAAAAGACCATCCGCAAGTTCAAGGTCATCCTCATTAATTTGGATAAGATCAACAATTGGGGCAGCTTTAATTCTCGAAAACAACGCAATCGAAGCCTACGGATCAAAGATAAAATCATTAGAGACATCAATTTGGCAGATAACCATTTGCAAAAATTTGAAAAAGAGTTGCTGGATGTGTCGGATCATTTTAATATGGACTATTCCCGCCAAATTGAATCGACCAAAGATTTTCTGGATTACTTCTATGATGGACTCATTGCCGATTGGGTCATTCAAGGCAAGATTGAAAACTCTGTCAACATTATTCAACATTTTTCTGATAAAATTTTACGCATCATTTCTATGCTCCAACAAGAGAGCGATCAAACCAAAACTTACATTAAAGCAGAAAAAAGAGATCAACGAAAGTTGCTGATGAATGTCTTAGACGAAAAATAATGCACAGCAGTTCATTTTTTACTTGGCAATATCTTTACCAGACAATGGGCAATTGACACCACCTGAAAAAGTATTGTTTTTTGATGGGGCACTAGAGGCAAAAAGCTACAGTTAAAGCACAAACCTTGAAAACAAAAACAAATGAGCAATAGCAACAAATGGAAAAGGCTAGGGCGCTTGGTAGTCAAATTGGTAGGCAGCTTCCTTTTTGCCATTCTACTCTATTTGGGTATAGCCTGCATTTTGTCTGTTATGGCTACCCGCCCGGCTTCGGTCGCTTGTCATCATCAACAAACTATTTTTCTGAGTTCCAATGGAATTCACCTCGACTTGGTATTGCCAAGAACGCTCCTTGAAGAATCGATGTTGACGGCGCTCTCCATTCCCAAGCAGGTAGAGTACATCGCTTTTGGTTGGGGCGATCGAGGGTTTTATTTGGAAACGCCCACTTGGAAAGATTTGAAATGGAATACGGCCATCAATGCGCTTTTTTTACAAAGCGAATCCGTGATGCACGTCACGCACTACCGACGAGTTTCAGACTCCTGGAGATCACTAGCAATTTGTGAGCAACAAATGGTAGTGCTCCTCGATTTTATCTGGACTTCCTTCAAGCAAAATGAAAAGCAGATGCTGTTTAAAATTGGAACAGATGGATACACCAAACGCGATTTTTTCTATGAAGCGAAGGGGAGTTATTCCCTCTTGAAAACTTGTAACAATTGGGTCAACATTGGCTTGAAAAAAGCGCAGGTGAAAACGGCGATTTGGTCGCCTTTTGATTGGGGCATTCTCTATCATTTGGAGAAGTAAGGGAAGATAGAAATTTGGCAGGAGTACTAGCCCCATGATCTACTCATTGATGGCTTCTTTTGGACCAGTTTGGAACAAGTTTCAGTCATTTATACTGATTTTTCTCCAATTTTTAATTGCTTTGATTGGAAAGAAAATTAAGCAAGTAGTACGTAAACGTAAATTTGTATTTATATGGGCATTAATTTGACTTTTCTAAAATAGCTCTACTGTAACTTAACTCAAAAAAATCATGATGAAAAAAAATCTACTCCTTATCCTGTTATTACTCCTTCCATGGTTGAGCTTGTATGCGCAGACCTCATTCAAACGCAACTACGGTTCTGCGGTTGCGCCATCGTTTCAAGCCATTGGCGAAGTGGTTGCCCTGACGGATGGGCATCTATTTTTTGCGGGGGAAAATACGCGCAATGCCAATAATCGAAATTGGGTGATTTTCAAAACAGACGATACGGGAGAAGAACTCTGGAGCAAATCCTATGGGACGGCTCGTTTAAATTATTTGGTAAAGGTCTTGGCAACGTCGGATGGAGGAGCGCTGTTGATTGGCTACAGTCAGGATTTTAGAAGTGATCCCAATCCGCGAAGTTTGATTCTAAAAGTAAATGCCGATGGAGACCAACAATGGTTCAATGACTTCGGTGCTGGGGAATTATTGGGCGGAGATATCTTGACTTCTGGCCAACTTGCGGTGACCCAAAAGGCAGGCGATGAAGTGAGGGCACTCCTTATCGATGACCAAGGGAGTTTGCTCCAAAGCATCGATGTCTTTTCCGGAGAAAACTTGACTCAGGGTGGACTTACAATGGACATCAATGGCGGCTTTCTCCTCTACTGTGGGAACTTCTTATTTAAATATGACGAAGACTTCCAACAAGAATGGTTTAGAAACTACGACATAGGAGGAGTTCCCATGACGATTTACGATGTGATCGAATACAGCAGTCCTTTCAATCTTGGGGCTTACATCTTGGCTGGTGGCAACTTTTTGGAGCGAGGTCTGACGATAATAGATGGAGATGGAGTCATCATTAGTGAAGCCGTCCTCAATACTCAGTTTTCTAACAATGCACAAATGATTACCTTATCAAGTGATGAATTGATGATCGTAGATGGAGGTAATGAATTGATACTGGTGGATAGTGATATATTATTTGAGCTCGCTACCGTACCGCTCGATGAAGGTCAGTTAGAAGGTGATTTTATCGATGCATACGACGGAGTACTCGTCAATGGCACGCTCTATCTGGGAGGTTCGATTCGCAATGTAGATGGAGGGTTCAATCCCGTCATCGCTGCTTGGAGTCAGAATGTTTTTGAGTTTCAAAAAATGCTTGGTGAAGTATTGCCCGGAGATCTACAAAACATCTGGGGTTTGACGGCAACTACGGATGGAGGTTATGCTTTTGTAGGAGAGTTCAGTTATTCTGGAAGCAGTGGAGATTTTACGGTATTTAAGACGGATGCAAGTGGAAATGTAGAATGGCAGATGAATACTGGAGATGAAGATGTAGAAGTCCTCTTTAGCATTATCCAAACCTCAGATGGTGGTTTTTTAACGACCGGATCGGATCTCAATGATACGAACGAGGCGATCACTCAAACGGTGGTTACTAAAATGAACAATGTTGGTGTTTTAGAATGGCAGAAAAAACTTCCCAACAATAGTTTGACCTTATTTAATGATACGCATGGGGTTGAATTGTCTGATGGAAGTTTTGCTGTTGCATATCCAATTACTTCATCCAATTATCAGGTGACTAAGTTGAGTGCAACGGGCGATAGCCTCTGGAATAATCAATACCAAGAAGAAGCCTTGAGAAGAGTGAGAAGAATGCAAG
>JBCCSR010000606.1:0-4334 GCA_039199865.1 Bacteroidota bacterium | reverse complement strand
TTTTTTTATTGTTTGTTGGTGGGTTGCATTATTTCAATCGCGTGGAGCGGGTAATGGCGGATATATTGTAAGTATTATTTTGTTTTGAAACGATCGCTTTTCATCAGTACAGGTCTCGTTTTGGTCATTCTTTTTGCAGCGAGCTTGGTATTGCTCAGAAGGTCAGTACCATTTCCCTGGGGCAATGATTTTATCGCTCAAAAAGTAGAGGACTTTCTAGAACGATCAGCCGAATTTGACTGTCTTTTTATCGGTTCTAGTCGAACCTATCACCATATTGATGTTCAACTTTTTGATCAACTGACGGGCAGGCGTTCCTACAATATGGGATGTGGAGGAATGTATCTCCTAGAAACTCATTTCATACTGGAGCATTTACTCGAACATCATCCCAACCCTGATCAGTTACTCGTTTTTCAGCAGGAGGAAAATCCTTATTCCTTTCGAAGGGCCAATCTTCATACTATTCGATCCAAGTATTACATGGATTCCAAACGAATGAAAATGGGCTTTACCCACTTTTGGGATCGAGGATTAGAGCAGCAAGCATTTTTTCACTTATTGTCTTTTCTAGAAAACCAATTTTGTTTGGGAATGGGTTTTGAAGTCATCACTTATCATCTTCGGACTCAGAATCACCAATTGCAGGAGCAGATAAAAGTACAAAATGGATTTTACTCTATCGACCAAAGAAATGCTTACGAAAAAGCAAATCCAGCTGGAAAAAGAGTGAGAAGTAGAAATCGCCCATATGTTCCAGACGAAAAAAATCCCTTTGCGGATGCCCCCGTCGAACTCAATTGGACGACTCCCGGGGCGTTGAATTTATCGGTCCCCGTAAGTAGTAAAATTCAATTTTGCCGAATTGCTCCGATTGTACTCGCTCCCGAACATTATTTTAATTATGGACACTTCAATGAGAAAGGGGCTAAAGCATTTACCCGAAAGTTGGCCACTGCTTTTTTAAAGTTGGATTTGGAACGCTGATTGAAAGTGGCAGCCTTGCAGCAAAATAAACCACGAGTTTTACCTAAAGTTATCGTTTCCTCAGTCATCCGATCCAGTCAAAAGGGAGAAAGTCACGGTGGAATCTACCTAGTTGATTTGGAAAGAGAAACGACCAGGCAAGTTTATGACTGGAATGACCCTTCCATTTCTTGGGAGGGAAGAGGAGGAGATCGTGGACTGAGAGGCATTGCCTTTTATGGCGATGACATTTACCTGGCCGGCAGTGACGAACTGTTTTGTTTTGATCTTGATTTTAAAATCAAAGCGACCTATCGCAATCATTATCTCAAGCACGTCCATGAAATTAGTGTTGATCGAGACCGATTACTGATAAGCTCAACTGGCTTTGATTCGATTTTGACCTTTGATTTACAGCAAAAAGCATTTGTCAGTGGTCTTTGTTTTCGGCGAAAGTTACCCTCCTTGAAAAACAGAGTGGTCCGCAAATTGCGGCGAAGTCTTTTTGCTTCGGTTCCCCTAAAGTATCAGTTTGACTTTTTCCGCTTTGATCCACTACAGCATCGGGGCCCTTCACCGCAGGATACGATACATTTAAACAATGTTTTTACAAAAGATGATGCCCTCTATTTTTCTGGAACGGGGATGAATGAATTGGTTCGATATCGAGAAGGGCAATTCGATTGCTACGCGCTTGTCCCCAGAGGAACCCATAATGTTCAATTTGTTCAAGCCCATTTGTTGTACAATGATACCCCACAAAATCGAGTGGTGTTACAAAAAGGAGAACAGCTGCAATATTGGCTTATTCCCAGTTACCAACCAACAGTGCTCAAGTATCAAGACTTACCAAAAGACCATGCAAGGCAAGCATTTGGGCGAGGCTTGTGTACCTTTGAGACCTGGATTATTGGTGGATCTTCTCCTGCAACCATTACGGTTTACAGTTTGGCCGAGGAGAAAATTGTCAAATCAATCAATTTGTCGAATGACATTCGAAACGCGATTCACGGACTAGAAATATGGCCCTTTTGAAATGAATGAGGTAGTCATCAGAGCCAATAATTTGTCTAAAAGATATGATCTTGGATTGACCGGGCATCTCGATCTGAGATCAGCCATACGTAGTAACCTGTCGAGGTGGTGGCCTTCTTATCGTTCGACGAATACAGAAAAAAATACTGCTTTTTGGGCTTTGCAAGCACTTTCTTTTTCCATAAAACGAGGAGAGTCCGTTGGAATCATTGGCAACAATGGAGCGGGGAAAAGTACGCTGCTGAAAATCTGTGCTCAGATTAGTCCACCCAGTTCGGGCTCTCTAGAAATTGAAGGTAGAGTCGCTTCCCTTTTAGAAGTGGGAACGGGCTTTCATGCGGAGCTGACTGGAAGGGAAAATATTTACCTCAACGGGACAATCCTGGGAATGAGTCGCCAGGAAATCAAGAAGAAATTTGAAGAGATTGTCGAGTTTTCTGGTGTGTCCGAGTTTTTGGATACTCCGGTGAAAAGGTATTCTTCCGGAATGGCTGTGAGACTGGCTTTTTCGGTGGCTGCTCATTTAGAACCAGAAGTTCTGTTGGTAGACGAGGTCCTCTCCGTTGGCGATTTGGCTTTTCAAAAAAAATGCATTCGCAAAATGGATGAAGTGGCTTCAAGCGGTCGAACCATTTTATTCGTCAGTCACAATATGCGGACCATCAAACAGCTTTGTAGCCGAGGAATTTTGTTAAATGCGGGTCGTATTGTGGTCGATGGGAGTATTGATCAAGCGATAAATGCCTATGTCAAACAGTCGGCCGAGGCTGGATCTGCACAACAGCAGTTTGCCCTAGATGAAAAAAAGGTGGTCAATATCGCAGAAGTAAGTTTGCACAACGACGAGGGGCAGCAGTATCAATTCCAATTTGGTGAGCCCATTCAAGTTTGTTTTAAGCTAAAATGCCACCGTAAAGTGCGTTTTTCCCCCATTGTAGGAATTGAAACGCATGATGGAATTCGCCTGACCATTGCCAAAGGTCTGGCAGTCGATTTCCACTTAGAAATGAATGCGGGCACCTATGCCGAACTGAGTGCAGTATTTACCGACTTATCCCTCACTCCGGGCAAGTATCGGATCTTGTTGAGAGTGGTTGAGGGAAAGGGGCATGTTTTGGATCAAAAAATCAATGCCATCGCTTTTGAGGTATTGGAAGTCCCTTTTAAAAATACCATTCCTTTTTCTGGTGGACAAGGGCTGATTCGCTCTCTTCCCAAATGGTCCGTAAGTTGAATGGCCAATAGAAGGATCAAAAAAAATGACGCAACTCACTTCATTTAAACGATGGTTGAGACGGATCTTTCCCGATCCGAAGCGGAAAACCAACGAGGAATTATTGGATGTTAATGATGTGTTTTTAGCCTCTTACCCCCGTTCGGGGAATACGTGGTGCCGGACCATTTTGGCACATTTGCTTTATCCCGATTTTCAGTTGGAACGAATGTCGGAGATTCGCCAATTTATTCCGGCGGTGCATCGACCCATTCCCCACCACCAAAATTACAGTAGGCCAAGGATCATCAAAACCCATCAGCCCTTTCACTACCGTTTGGGAAAAAATAGAGATCAGCTTTACAAAAAAAATATTTATATCGTTCGTAATGTTTTTGATGTGATCAAATCCTATTACCATTACAAGGAGGCCAGAGGAAAACTGGTTGGTGTAGATTGGAATGCATTTGCGTTGCGGATGGCCTACGGAATGTACGGCCCCGGTCTATGGCAAGAACACGTTTTGGGCTGGTACGCAGCGGGGAAGTATCACGGAGAGGTCTTGTTTGTGAAGTACGAAGATTTAATGGCCCAGCCTACCGAGGAAGTGGCGCGGATGGCTCATTTTTTGGGGCAAACCAAAAGTGAAAAAGCGTATCAGCAGATTGTAGAGAAGAGCAATATTCACAATATGAAAAGGGCTCAAGAGGAAGGAGCAATTAGTGCAGTGCCTGACTTTATTCGATCGGGAGAGAAGCGATTGCCCCAACTGATTTTTGAAAAGAAAACCATAGAATTGATCATTCAAAACAATCAAGCGGCACTAACATTGTTGGGCTATCCGCACCCAGAATTCAGCTGAAAGCAACCATTCACCAAAGCCCCTTTCTAAGATGTTGTTTCATCGACCACACCAACTCAAAGTCATCCTAACCGGCGGTCCACGCTCGGGGACGAGTTTTCTGGCTCGGTTGATTTTTGAAATGGGCTATCATCCCGGTCGGAAAAAACATTTGATTTGGCCCGAGGAAAAAACGAAGAAAGGGTATCTGGAACATTTAAAGTTACTTCAAATTTCCAAAGATATTTTGAAAAAATTGGACGCAGATTTTCATCATCA
>JBCCSR010000605.1:0-4336 GCA_039199865.1 Bacteroidota bacterium | reverse complement strand
GTTGCCAAAAAAACGCTTGGAATGATTGGGGCTTTGTTCAATTTCTTTTTTGTTGATGCTCATCAAATTCTCTAACAAGCCACCAGAACCAAAAGGAATCAAACAATAATCGGGAGATTGATTCAAAATTTCGTAAGATAGCCAATCATAGTACACTGCCCGGATGAAATCTAAATCTTGGCCAAAAGTGAGATCTTTGCCATTTTCGTTTTCTGTAATGCGCAAAATCTGATGAGAATCTAGGGCCTCTTTTTCCAAATTAACTTCAAAGACTTCACAACCTAATTTCATCATCGCCGTTTTGATCAACTCATCCAAGTTGCGATCCACAATCACTTTCAGACTAGGCAAATTGTAATACCGCAGTTGACTTTGAATGGCAATCGCCGCACAACCCGAGGAGATCAGAGAAAGCTGGGGAATTTTTTCAAACCGTCCTTTTAAGGCATGGTGCGCCAGGAAATTGCGATAGTAAATGACGATTTCCCAGGCCATCCGATCTTTGTGCGTTCCGGTAGGATTACAACTTTCATCTTTGAGCCAAACGTTTTGAAACCCTGGAACTTGGATAGAGATTGTCGGCGTAGCGGGAAAAGCGGGATTCTTCGGTGGAAACTCTGGCCGTCCGGGATCATCCTCCGAGCCTTTATCGATATCAAAGTCAATCCGCTTAACGGCCGCTTTAATGTATTTGACGGAGTTGCGCAGGACAGGATAAACTTCTTTGTATTTTTTTCCTAGCACAAAAGTCGCCAAGGCATCCAAGTACACCCAACTGTAGCCAATGGTCGCTTCATCAAAAGAGCGCAAGCGGATGTAGAGGTGCTTGTAGAGCGTATCCGATTTGAGGTTGGCCTTGGCTTCCCGATTAATCTCCTCTGCCAAAGAGTGAAAAAATAAGGGATAATTGTTGCCAATCCTCAAACCACTCTCCGCTTCAAAGCGCTCAATCGCTCGATCAAGCAACTGTTTGATATCTGCACTGTACACTTTTGGCATTGGGCTTGGAATTGATTCTGCTCTCAAAATAAACTTTTTCGAGAACTCCTGCTAATTCAAACCTCCCTTTTATGCTCCATTTAGCAAACTTGGAAAACTTGGAAATTTTCGAAAGACTATCAGTCATTGAAAATGAGAAAACTTTGCAATTCTAACCTCATCCAAATACGTGACATTCAAGGATTTACTCCGTAATTTTGAATCATTATAGTGCTAAATATTCGAATACAGGAACGACCGTCCATCTTTTTTTTTCGTTCCTGTTTTTTTTTATCCAATAAAACGAAATGAAAAAAATAATATTACCCTTTCTCCTCGCCGTTGGATGGCCTTATCGAGCCTACCCACAGGAATCAACACTTGATGAGCGCATTAATGATGCCATCAGTCCTATTACTTCCAGCATTTTTAATTTTGTGATGACGCCCATTGAGTTTTCAGAACAAATTAGTTTACCCATTGTGCTCATTGTTTTGTTATGTGGCGCAGCTTACTTCACCGTTTATTTTGGTTTTCCCAATTTTACGCGAGTGGGCTTGGCCATCAATGTAGTGAGGGGAAAATACCAAGCGACAAAAACGGAGAGTCGATCGCCCAATATCATCAATGGAGATGACCCGGACACCATTCGTAAAGAAAATGTTGAGGGAGAAGTGAGTCCCTTTCAAGCATTGACGGCAGCCCTCTCCGCCACCGTTGGTCTTGGCAATATTGGGATGGTCGCGGTGGCCATTGTTGCGGGTGGGCCGGGAGCTACCTTCTGGATGATTATCGCCGGGATGTTGGGGATGGCCTCCAAATTTACGGAATGTACTTTAGGGGTCAAATATCGAGAAGTCATGCCGGATGGAACGGTTCATGGTGGACCAATGTATTATCTCAGCAAGGGCTTAAAAGAAAGAGGTTGGGCAACTTTAGGAAAGATTTTTGGCGTGTTCTACGCCATCATGTTGGTGGGGGGTTCTTTTGGTGGAGGCAACATGTTCCAATCCAATCAAGCGGCCGCTCAGTTTACCAATGTACTCAACAGTGATAGCGGATACTCTGGCTTTGCTTTTGGTTGTATGATGGCCCTCTCCATTGCCGTTGTCATTATTGGAGGAATCAAAAGAATTGGAAAGGTAACCGAACGAATTGTCCCATTGATGGTAGGTATTTATCTCTTCGCAGCTCTGATTATCCTCGCCAAAAATATAGCCCACATCCCCGCTGCCATCCAGGCGATTATTCAAGGTGCCTTTGCTCCCGAAGCCGCGATGGGGGGATTCTTTGTCGTTTTGGTCATCGGCTTTCAACGTGCTGCCTTTTCCAATGAAGCGGGAGTAGGTTCAGCGTCAGTGGCACACTCTGCAGTAAAGACCCAGTATGCTGCCAGTGAGGGAGTGGTGGCCCTACTCGAACCTTTTATCGACACTGTAATTGTTTGTACCATTACCGCCCTAGTGATCATCGTTACCAACATAGATGGACAATTGGTAGAATACGGAAATGCTTCCGGACTCAATGGAGTGACCTTAACCTCGGCGGCTTTTGATTCGGTCATTCCCGGTTTTTCTTATGTGCTTACTATTGCCGTCATTCTTTTTGCCTTTTCCACGATGCTGTCTTGGTCTTACTATGGCCTTCAGGCCTGGAAGTATTTGTTTGGGAAAGGGCGCTTGGCAGATTACCTGTATAAAATTTTATTTTGCTCCTTTGTCATTTTAGGAGCGGCCTCTAGTTTAGGAGCGGTCGTGCAGTTTTCAGATGCCATGATCTTCGCCATGATCTTTCCCAATATGATTGGTTTGTTGTTTCTGGCTCCGGTGGTGAAAGAAGAGTATCACAAATACTTACAGTTTATTGAAAACCACCACCAAAACTAGGAAAGGCCATTCTGCCGATTCAAAAGCGATGAAAGCTAGCGTACTCATACCAATACGTTTATCCAAGCTCAACGCCTCATTTTTAGTAAGCGCTCCATAATTCTTTCATGGCGCGTAGATGATGGTAATTGTGATAAATGGTAAAAAACATCATTTCACGAATAGTGAGTTTCCCCAAAGCGGGATGAGGCAGTAAATAATGATCCAAATTTTTCTCTGACCAGTTCTTAAGCCGCTCGTCAAATTTATGGCCAATCATGGTCCAGTTGGCCAGCATCTTATCTTGAGCAAACTGCGCATCTTTTTCTGGAACATAAGGCCCACTCGCAACAAGGCCTCCTCTCAGCATACTGTGATATCTATCGACCAGTCCTTTGAACTCACGAGAAGGCCGATTGGGAATACCAAAGGCGCGTATGGCAATTTTGGGCATCTTTAGTGCAGAAGCCAAACCCTTCGTCGACCGAATCAGATGATCCAGATGCTCGGCAATTGACCATTTGGGGCCCGGCTTCCAAACAAACTGTTCCTGCGTCAGCTGAGCTGAAAAGTCATTGACTTCCCGAAAAGCATTGGCTAGTCCAGCGAGAATCTCTTCTCTTCGATGAATCGTGAATTGTATTTCCATTGATGGACATTTATAAGGTGAATTCAATAGCGAACGTAAATCAAATCAATATTCAAGCGCGTTCTTGGCTGATAAAGTGAGTCACCCTTTGAATAATTTTGGGATTCTTTACCAGTTTAAAATGCCCTTCTCCCTCGGTGACCAATAAAGTGATGTGATCCCAGGAGGCAAAGACGGTTTCGGCTTCCGCAAAGGGCACCACTTGATCTAATTTATCGTGGATGACGAGCGTTTGATCTACTTTTACTTTGGAATAAGCCGTTCCGATGCTGGCCTCCTCTAATCGTAACTTTGCCCGCTTTTCCAAGATCTTTCGAAACCATTCTTGGCCTTTAGGGGGCAGATGGACAAAGCGAGCAAAGCGCTCCATGACGCGGTCCAATCTCGATGGAGAAGCGATCAAAACCAAACTTTCAATGGCTTGATCTTGCACCAGATTGGCGAGGGTATAAACGGTGGAAGCCCCTCCAAACGAATGCGCAATAATGGCCTCCACTTTTCCTTCTCTTCTGAGTAAAGCGCGAATGGCTCCTCCAAAATGAGGAAGGTCGGTTTGCTTGCCGTCCGAATGCCCGTGAGCCGGACCATCAAAGGCAATCACTCGATAACCCTCGTTGACCAAAGCAGGGACAAAACTCCGCAAAGCTGTTCCGCGTGATTCCCAGCCGTGAACCAACAAACAGGTCTTGGGACCACTCCCCCATTCGTAACCTTTGAGCAATTTACTACCGTACATAAACTCAAAGAGTTGGGCTTGTTCCATGATCTGATCAGACACCTTGTGTTGCGCTCTGTTTCGAGGCGTCGTAAACATCCGATAGGCCAGTTGGCCAGCTAGTTTGGG
>JBCCSR010000604.1:0-4338 GCA_039199865.1 Bacteroidota bacterium | reverse complement strand
TTCTCCGCTCGTCAGACATCACCCATTTTTAAGCATAAGTCAGGTTTCTAAATTTTGTGTATTGCTGAGTTGACGAGCAGAGAATAGCTAACTTGCATTCGAACCATTCTTTTTGAGTGGTTGTGAGCTTTCATAAAATTTAGAGCTGGTGAACTAACAGACATATTGTTTTTATTGCGATAATCAGGGAGTAATTTTATCAAATTACTAAGATTGCAATTGATTCATTGTCGAATTAATATTTTTTAATTATTGGAGGATCCCATTTCTGTCAGTTATGAGACAGGCTTCTCTTAAAATGTTTTGAAAAAACTGTTAATTTTCTTAACATTGTGCGTTATTTTCGCACGGTTCAAAAAATATTTTTTCCCATATCGATTTTATCGTTGCCGACTGGCAAAGCTGAGCTGAGGTAAAGTTTTGCGGTCATGAAGTGTAAAATATTTGTTTAAGCCTTAACCTAAAGACATTATTAATCCTCAAATTTTAATAAAAAACATTCTATATGGCACGTTATTTACTCCTATCCCTGTTTTTTGTTTTGACGACAACGATAGGGTTTGCCCAAACTGCCGTTGGTGGAAAAGTGACAGACCCTAGCAATGGGGAAGAGCTCATCAACGCCACAATACAACTCTTCAAAGGAGGCGTATTCGTTCAAGGGGCAGTAACCGACTTTAACGGGAATTACAGAATCAACGTAGATCCAGGTACCTACGATGTGGTATGTTCCTATTTGGGTTTTGCTGATAAACGCATCAACGGCGTAATCATGAAAGCCAACCAAACAACCAGCCTCGACATTGAGATGGGAGAGCAGGCCCTTACCTTAGGGGAAGTCATCGTTACGGAATACAAGGTTCCGCTCATCGACAAAGACAATACGACCTCTGGTGGAATCATTACCAGTAAGGACATTAGGGCATTGCCGACCAAAAATATATCCGCTCTGGCCTCTACTACTGCCGGACTTTCCCAAGTAGATGAGGGGGATGCCGTAACCGTTAGAGGTTCGCGTTCCGACGCAACGGATTATTACCTCGATGGAATACGTATTAGTAGTAGTCAGTTGCCTCCGGAAACGGAGATCGAGCAGTTGCAAGTCATCACCGGTGGTATCCAAGCTCAATATGGAGATGTTACCGGAGGAATTATCTCTCTGACCTCAAAGGGACCTTCTAGTAAGTTTTCCGGTGGTTTGGAGTTAGAGACTTCTGAATACCTCGATGCATTTGGCTACAACCAAATCAACGCAAACATCAGTGGACCCATTCTCAAAAACAAAAAAGGACAATCTATTCTGGGTTTTCGTCTGTCCAGTCGTTATCGTTACCAAAAGGATGATGATCCTCCAGCGGTTCCGATTTATCAGAT
Organism: Bacteroidota bacterium; assembly: GCA_039199865.1. Classification (GTDB taxonomy): domain Bacteria; phylum Bacteroidota; class Bacteroidia; order Chitinophagales; family Saprospiraceae; genus JALZUU01. The sequence goes on along the minus strand of JBCCSR010000604.1, from coordinate 2,964 downwards.
CAAAGACGAAAAGTTGGCAGAGCTACAAGCCAACCCACTTTTTGCTAGAGGACCCGCTTCTGTTCCACAAGCAGAAAACCTCACGAACGACGATGTCAACGTTTTGGATTTTCGACCTAACGAGCAAAACAAAAGACTCGATATCACTACCAAAATCGATGCTCGTTTGACTGACAATATCGACATTAGTTTGACGGGTACTTTTGCGGATACTAGAAATAGATTTACTCCTGGTAATGCCGCTGGAAGACCTGTTTGGCGGGTATTAAATTCTCACAACAACCCAGAGGCTGCGGATCGTCGTTATCGTGCCAACTTCCGATTCCGCCATCGCTTGGGAAATAATAATGCTGCTGCGGCTACAGAAGAAGGTGCTCCTAAAAAAGCATCCATTATTCAAAATGCAGAATACACCCTTCAAGTAGGTTTTGAAAAAGGTTTGCTTGATCGTGAAGATATTCGCCACAAGGACAACCTTTTCAACTATGGTTATGTAGGCTCCTTCGATCGGATTTGGACTCCTGCAGTTGGATCCACCGAGTACACAGGATCTGCTTTTTTTAACGAACAGAATATTTTTATTCCACAGATTGAAAATGGCATATTTGCTGGTGGGGAAGTGTTGAATGAAAATGAAGGGGTAGGACACGTTAGTAATACGGCAACCGTCGTTGGCTTTACTCCTTCAAACATCAACCAAACCATTGCCAATTACAACCTAATTGCTGAAGAGACTGGTGATTTCTCTGCCATCAATGGTAACTTCAACCAAAATGGTGATGTCGGAGGAATCTGGCAGGATATGCATACCAATGTTGGACAGGTGTTTAACCAGAACCGAAAATCGAATAATGACCTTTACACTTTTTCTGCTACCAGTTCATTTGATTTATTGCCTGGTGGTTCTGAAAAGGGGCGTCACTCTTTACAGTTTGGTATTTTGTATGAGCAACGCTACAACAGAAACTGGCAAATCAACCCACGTGCTTTGTGGACCCTTGCTCGTCAGGAAGCCAATATTCACATTCTTGGGGTAGACACTTCTTCGGTTGTGGGAACTTTCGAAGCTGATTTGTTGACTTTCCCTGATTTCCTTCCAATTACTGGACAAATTCCTGAGCATCCAACTTTGATTGATGATACGGTGGAAGGTTTGTTTTACCGTAGAGTGAGAGATGTAACCGGACAGAGCTTGAACGAATACGTCAACGTTGATGCGATTGCTCCCGAAAATCTTACTTTGGATTTATTCTCTGCTAGAGAGTTGATCGATGATGTTCGAATTGGTATCGATTATTATGGTTATGATTATTTGGGCAATCAATTGAGTAATGATGTGACCTTTGACGACTTCTTTACTACCAGAGATGCGGATGGACGTCGTACTTTCCCCGTGGCACCATTTAAGCCCAATTATTTTGCGGCGTACGTTCAGGATAAATTTACTTTCAATGACATTACTTTCCGTATTGGTGTTCGGGTAGACCGATATGATGCGAATACTAAGGTGTTGAGAGATCCTTATTCTGTTGCACCAATCATGACGGCGGGAGACTTCTTCGATGAGTTTGGTGGAGAGCGCCCTGGAACCATTGGCGACGACTTTAGAGTATACGTAGATGGTGACGGTTCAAAAAATATTCAGGCTTTCCGTGATGGAGACACTTGGTATTTTGCCAATGGTACCCAAGCCAATAACGGAATCGATGTTTTCCCCGGTGGTTTGGCCTTCCCTAAATTTGTAGAGGGAGTTGCAGACATTCAGAGTGAAGATTTCAACCCCACTACTTCTTTCGAAGATTATGAGCCACAAATCAACTGGATGCCTCGTTTGGCTTTCTCTTTCCCAATTTCGGATGATGCCAACTTCTTTGCTCACTACGATATCTTGGTGCAAAGACCTCCATCCGGTACGATAGCAACGGCTTTGGATTATTTCAACTTTAGCCGTACTCCTCCCAGAAACAATCCAAATTTGCGTCCAGAGAAAACGATTGACTATGAGGTAGGATTCCGTCAAAAACTAACGAATAGTTCTGCAATTAAAGTTGCAGCATACTACAAAGAATTGCGGGATATGATCCAATCGCGAATTTATACTTTCGTTGCGGAAGTAAACAACTACACTAGTTTTGGTAACCTCGATTTCGGAACGGTAAAAGGATTTACCTTCCAGTATGATTTGAGGAGAACCGGTAATCTTTCTGCCAATATCAATTATACCCTTCAGTTTGCAGATGGAACTGGATCAGATGCTCGCTCTCAAGAAACGCTCTTGGCTCGTGGTAATATCAGAACTTTGATTCCCTTGAACTTTGATGAGCGCCACCGAATCGTATCGACCCTTGATTACCGATTTACTTCTGGTAGCAAATACAATGGACCAAAATGGTTTGGAAAAGACATCTTTGCCAATGCAGGAATCAACTTCCAGACGATTGCTGTATCTGGTCGTCCATTTACAAAGAATGAAATTCCTCTCCGATTTGGAGGAGAGCAATTTGAAGGAGCGATTAATGGTGCTAGAAAGCCTTGGACTTTTACCATCAATATGCGGGTAGACAAAGACTTTACTTTGTCAAAATCTGAAAACTTCCCGCTCAACCTCAATGTATATCTACGGATTAGCAACTTGCTAGACACGCGAAATGTTGTTGATGTATACTCTGCTTCTGGTTCTGCTGAAGACGATGGTTTCTTGTTATCTACACAAGGGATTGCGGCAGTGGAAGCGGCGAGTAATCGAAATGAACAAGCATTTTTGGCCTCTTACCAGTGGGCCTTGGCAAATCCAAACTTTTTCAGTTTGCCAAGAAGAATCTTCTTAGGAGCTATTTTTGAATTTTAATCATCAGAATAAAAATATTTAAAAGACATAAAAAAATAATCATGCATACGCTAAAATTTTGGATGTTAAGCCTTCTTTTTGTGTTCGTCGGTACAGCGGGATATGCACATATAAAC
>JBCCSR010000603.1:0-4349 GCA_039199865.1 Bacteroidota bacterium | reverse complement strand
GCATATGTTCAAAATTCCATCAATTGGTCAATCATCACAAAAATCATTTCCAATGAAATTATCCGTCTTCCTTTTACTCCTTAGCATTTGCTTTTTTAACCTTCAATGTACTCCCACAGAACAAGACCATTCAAACCAACAAGTTCAAGCCATTCCAATGAATTATACTGCCGACAAGAACAACTTTAAAGACTATTGGTACCAAGGAAAAGCAGAGATCACTAGTTTCGAATTGGAGCAAGCCCGTTATGGAGAAGTGCATCGAGGACATGCCGTCATGGTTTTTGTGACCGAACCTTTTTCAAAATCTAAATTGGTCAAACTCGACAATCCGGCCGCAGCGGGGCAAGATGCAGCAAGTGTACTCAAACTCAACTTTACTCGAAAGTTCAACACTGGTGTCTATCCGTACTCCACCATGCAATCCATATTTACTCCAGTAGAACTGAAGGACAATCCTCATTCCCTTAAAGTCACGACTTCTTCTCAGGAATGGTGTGGACATACCTTCCAGCAGCTTAGTCTCAAAAAAGATCATTACGAGAACTTACTCTATTCCTATTTCGAATCGGAGGGAGATAAAAAGGGACGACTGGATAAGACCCTGTTGGAAGACGAAATATGGAACCGCATCCGAGTTGCTCCTAAGAGCCTTCCCACCGGCAACATTCAACTGATTCCCAATACACTGGCAGCTCGCTTCAAACATTTTCCCTTACGCAATGAAGCAGCAACCGCTCAACTCAAAGATCATCCAGAACAAAAAGATTGGATGGAATACCAGATCGACTACAAAAATATCGATCGTCAAGTCAAAATTCATTTTACCAAGGCTTTCCCCCATGAAATTCTTGGCTGGGAAGAGGCCTATCGATCTGGCTGGGGAGCCAATGCCGGAAAACTGGTGACCAAGGCTCGAAAAAACAAACAGCTCATGCTGGATTATTGGTCTAAAAACAGCCTCTCGGATGCGACTTATCGACAAGCACTGGGCTTAGAATAAAACAATCGCCATCTTTTGCTTAAATTTCCGGCAATTGCTGATAACATTTATTGGTGCTCATACGTCCTATGGAAGAACTTAGGTCTTCGATTCATAGACGCGAAAGTCAAAGCCATACTGATTTATTCACAACCGGAATATTATGAAAATAACTAGCCTATTTACGATATCGATTACTGTTTTACTGCTCTGGGGAGCCAAGTGCAGCAAAAACCCAGAAAATGAGCATCGAATTACGCCCTATACCTATGCCCTATTGAGTGCAGACGCTTACGAGGAACAAGAAAAACACCTTCCTCCTGATTGGGAAGTTTTTATGCGCTTTGACGAAACGGCCAACTCGGGTTTGCACCTCAACATTGATATCGACTCCGATGGAGATCAGGGCTTGGATTTGGGGAGTTTTATCCAAAGTGCCGCCGAACAGTTGTTGACCAAAGGAGGCTATTACGGAAAAGCCTATCGCAACAAAAAAAGCAATGAATTGGTGATTGCCCACCGCGGCACCGATCCCTTTGCTTTTCAAAAAGAGGAAACGGAGGGCATTGGCGCATTTTTCTCCAAACTGGTCAACACAGTCAGGGACATTGGCGCAGATCTAAAAATTTATCAAGGAGAAGTCCCAGAAGATCAATATATGGCTGCCCGGGAATTTACTCAGGTGGTTAGAGATTCTTTTGAACGGAAATACAAAAAAGACCCCGCCCTAAGTTTTACGGGACACTCTCTGGGAGCCGTCCTGGCGGAGTTGTGTGCAATTGAGCAGAAAACAACTGCCGTTACCTTCGAAAGTCCAGGCTCACTACCCATGGCCCAAACCTTGCTAGATTACCAGCAATCCAAGCAAAAATCAAATCAAATCTGGACTTATAATGCCGCTCCGAATTTAATCAATACGGCTAATGCGCCAATTGGCTCCGTAACCCGACTCTTTCCTCCCTTGCCACAAAATCAAGCCGACACCGATCAGAGCAATAATTTTGAAGATCAATTGGGAGACACTTATTTTAAATTTTCTTGGCAACAACACAGCATCGAACAACTGTTGAAAAGTTTTGACCCCAAAGACGGTCAAGCCAAAGTCTTTGCCAAAGTCCAACAGTGGCCCAACAGTGGTGGAGAAGACTTAAAAGGCATGAACTACTTTCTCAATCCAGCCAACCATCCTCACTGGTGGAATCAATGGTTTCCCGAGAGCATGGATGAGGCTATGCTAAAAGATCAATTAGAATCCGCCCTATCCTATTCCACTAGTGAAAATAAAACAGTTGGCCTATACATCATCGGTAATGATGAAGACAATCATCTTTACGGAGGAACCAACTATCGCGATACTTTACAAGCCATGGCGGGCAATGATACACTACGCGCTTATGGAGGTCCTGATTATTTGTTGGCCGGAAAAGGAGATGACCACTTGTATGGTGGCAAAGGCGATGACTACCTCATCGGTGATGATGGAAAAGACCATTTCTATTTTCAAAGCCCAGGCTTTGGGGATGATGTCATTCTTGATGAAGACGGTATCCTTTATCTCGATGGTCAAATACTTAAAGGAAAAGCGGTCAAAAAAGGCGATAAGTATCTGCTCGATCACCAAGAACATACTTTAAAACTGAAAAAGGTAAAAGGAGATTTACTACTGCAATTGGGTCCAGATCAAATTCGCCTTCGCAATTATAAAAACGGAAAATTTAACCTTCAATTGGACTAAGCATTTTAACTCCTTTTACGGACCAGTTCACCAATTAGAACAAAAAATACAGGAAAATTACATCACAACTTATAGGTTTCAGTCGTTACCTAAATATGCGTTCAATAAGTACTGTAATTTGTATACTCTTCCTCTCCTCCTGTGCCACCTTGATTAATGAAAGGCACATTACCAGTACCATACATAGCGACGATACTTTAAAAGTCGTTTATGGGCAAGACACCCTGCAAAGTTCGAAAAATAGGGTCAAAATAAGGTCGAAGCGAAGTTCTGAGCCCATTGAATTTACCGTCCTAAAGGACAGCTTGAGTAAGACGTTCACCATCTATCCAAAAAATTCTTTTGCCTACGAATATGGCAATATTCTTGGAAACTATGGCATTGGTATGTTGATCGAAAAAGACAATCCCAAAAGGTATTCCTATCCCAAAAATCTCTATATCAATACTTCAGACGGACTTAAATTGTATGTTCAGCCCACCAAAATTCCTCATAAAGGTAGAATCTTTTGGCGAGTCTCTCTTCCCTATTTCAACTCCTTGCTCCAACACCCGCTAGGAGAAGGCAGGCGGATCAATTCCGGCTTTTGGGGCATTTCATCGGGTTTTGATTTCCATCACCAGGAACATCAATTCATCAATGTTACTCTAGGAGCCTCTGCGACCTTATTCCTCCCCATCATCGCAGCGGTCGATTTTGTTGGAGAAAAAGAAGTGGCCACCTCTGCTTACTTTACCTTTAACAACAATCATCAGATCAATCGATTTTCCATCGGCTATGGCTTATCCTTATCTCAAAACAACTGGGCCTGGCGATACTATGACTTCTTTGCTCCCCCTCCGACCAGACCGACTGCGGAATTAATGAGTTATGCATTCGGTTTGAATTTTCCCACTTATTATCGTTTGGGAAAGCGATTTCATGTGGGCTTCATCTATCGGCCTTCTTTTTTGCAAATTAATGCTACGGAAAGTACCAGGAGGTTTCAATACGAACACCTAATCACCATAGATCTCTCCTGGAAAATTGGATTTTAAAAGTAAAGCCTTGAAGCCATTTTTCAACCAGAAAATACTATTTTTAGATGCCAATCACTGATTTGATATCAGCAACAAATGTTGGCTTTCTCAAAATACCTTAAGCATGCAACAATCTTCTCGTAGACAATTCCTCAAACAGACGAGCTCCATCAGCCTTGGCTTCATTGGCCTGAGTAGTTTTCTGGCCGGTTCCCTCCTCTCGTGCCAACCCGACGAGCAAGCCCTCGGCGATCCACGAATCAGCAATAAATATGGTCCAGTAATCCAAGATCCCAAAGGTATTCTGAACCTTCCCACTGGTTTTTCCTACAAAATTATTGCCCGTAAAGGAGAACCGATGAGCGACGGCTTGACCCATCCGCACAAACCCGATGGAATGGCTACTTTTTTGGCCCCCGACGGCCAAGTGATTCTGGTGAGAAACCACGAACTCATGCCGGGCGATCTTGGTGCCTTTGGTAAAAAAGACGAACTCATCGATCAACTTGATCAACAGCACTTCTACGATTCGGGTCGCGACAATACCATTTGTAAAGGAGGAACGACCACTTTGATTTTTAATGAACGGAGTCAACGAGTCGAACGGTCTTAT
>JBCCSR010000602.1:0-4353 GCA_039199865.1 Bacteroidota bacterium | reverse complement strand
GTCAGTCCCTGGCCTTCCGATGCTCCCACCTCTTTTACCGGAGCAGTAGGTAAATATACCATGACCGCCTCTTCCAGCCATTCCAACCTCACTACCGACGACGCCATTTCTTTGCGGATGACGATTAGTGGCAATGGGGATATCAAACAAGTTCAGGCCCCTCCGCTTGTCCTCAGTGATTCTTTTGAAGTATACGATCCCAAGGTCATCAATGAGAGCAGTTTTTCGGAACGCAATGGTCAATTGGTCAGCAACAAGGAATTTGAATACCTAGTGCTGCCGAAGTATCCTGGTGCCTATCAACTCAAGCCTGCTTTTACTTATTACGATATTGACACGGCCGCTTACCGAACGCTTTTAACTCAACCCTTTGCCATCAATGTTCGTCCGGGAGATCCGAAACGAACCCAAACGAATGCAGCCCAGCAACGGGCCAGTCAGGAAGATATTCGTTACATCAAAACAGAGACCAATTTAAGTCGTAAGGGCAGTTCCTTTTTGGGATCAGCCTTGTTTTGGATCTTTTTGATTTTACCCATTCTAGGTTTGGGGGGAGCCTTGGCTTATCGGCAAATTTTACACAAGCGCAACAATATCGATGGAGGATTACTCAAAAAGCAACGGGCCAAGAAGGTAGCCGAAAAACGCTTGACCACTGCCAAGATATTTTTGGATCAGCGAGACAGTCGTTCCTTTTACGATGAAATTTCGCGGGCTATGTTGGGCTACGTTTGTGATAAACTCAATATCCCTTTGGCGGAATTGACAAAGGCCAATGTGCAAGAAAAATTACAAAGTCTGAACGTCAGTCCAGCTCCAATTGACCAGTTTGTGCAGATTATCCATACCTGTGAGACGGCTTTGTACGCGGGGATGGACAATGCCGATAGTATGAAGTCGACTTACGATAGTACCATTTCCGTTGTGGCAGCTATCGAGGAAGAAGTAAGTGTTTAGGCTTTTCGCTTTTCCTTACTTTTGTTAAAGTTAAAAGTACCAGATAGCGTATCCCACCCTTTTTGCCCAGAGCATTCTCCACGAAATCGCATGGAAATTGGCAGAGCAATCGTTTAGATCCTCACTAAAATGCGCTGTACGGACTTGACGTTTCATTTACTATTTTTTGGTGTTCATTGATATTTTCGGCCCTTTGATTGAAATGCGTACTTGGTCCATTAAACGAATCCCGAGTCAGAGCAGTCAATAGTGTAGAAAGATTATTACGCAACCAAAATCATTGAACATGAAATACCAAAAAAAATTAATCGTCCTGGCCTTATTTTGTTTTTGTTTCTTGGCTTTTGAAAGTTTTGCGCAGGGCCGTAAGGGGCTTCGTGGACCATTCAAATTGATTGAAGCCAATAAGGTGGATTTACAAATCACAAATGAACAGGAAGAACAACTCAGCGCCTTAAAAGAAGAAATGCGTGCCTTTCAAAAAGAGGCCAGAGCACAAGCTAAAGCCGATGAAACTACGGATCGTAGTGCCATGAGGCAGCAAATGAAAGAGAAAATAGATCAAGAGTTGGCATTGATCCTTACGGAAAAACAAATGGCAGATTTGACAAGTTTGCAAGCAGAACGCAAGGAGCAATGGAAGGCCAAGCGAGCGGAACGGCTAGAAAAGAAAGCTGCATTTAGAGAAGAACGAAAGGCCTATTTTGAGCAAAATCAACTGCCCGTTTTGCAGGCACAGCGTGCCAAGTTAGAAAGTGAAATTACTGCTGAAGACAAAGCAACCATCGAGCGATTGCGCATAGTAGTCGAAACGCAAAAGGCAAAGTATCGGGAAACGCGAAAAGCATTGAAGGATGATTTGAGGACAGGAGAAGGGAAGAAAACATTTTCAGGAAAAGGTCCCGCCCGAAAGGGAAAGAACAAGTTGCACCGAATGTTTGCCAATGAAGCAGATCTAAATACCACCCTGGCTTTGGTAGAGCAATACAATGAGCCAATTGAAGCACTGTTTGCCGAAATTAGCGAAGAAGAAAAACAGTGGAAAGCAGACCATAAAGCAGCCAGACAAGCACATGCCGCGGAGAATGGAAAAGTTGGACAAAGAGGAGATAAAAAGCGAAAAGGAAAGAGAAAAGGACAAAATCAGACGGATCGTAAGGCTCAGAAAAACCTTCAGAAGAAAGTTAAATTCCTGTTGATGGATCCCAACGCTGCATTCATATCCAAGAGTCTGACCACTGCCAATCATCAACTAAAAGCCTATCCCAACCCTGCCAGGAATCAGCAAACCATTGAGTTTGAATTGGAGCAAGCAGGTAGGGTAAATGTTGAATTGTTGAACAAAGAAGGGAAAGTGGTCCAGTCTATTTTCGAAGGACAATTGCCCGCCGGAAAGCAACAAATGGATGTGCGTCTGGAAACTTTGGACGGTTATGTGTTTTATTATCGCATCACGGATCAGCAGGGAACTTCTTCTTTGAAAATTTTGCTCAATCAGGAGTAGCAAAGTTTTGCAGAAGTACAAAGGGGAGATCGTAATTTAGCGATCTCCCCTTTATCAATTGGCTTAATCACAGCCTAAATCTTCCCTCGACTGCGCATCATTATTGGGAAAACACTGATTGGAGCCCAGCATTTGTGGCTCGTACCGCGCTAAATCTGGATCGTGTAAAGCCGTATTGAGAAAAGCAACCAAATCATCAATCTGGGTATCGGTCAGGTTCAGTGGAACAAAGCCCGTTGCAAGTTGAGTTGCGGGTACTTCATCGTTCTCTGAGACGGCATTATTTTTATACTCAATGACCTCGCGAATACTGCGAAAACTACTTCCGTGTCCGTAAAAGGGAGAATCTGATAAATTGTATAGTTGAGGCACTTTGAATTTGTAGTTATCCGCCTCATTTTGGGTAAACCCTCCTCTTCCCAATCGAACGGGGTCAGCATTGGTCGTTTGGAAAGTGGGTTCAGGAGCAGCGAAAAGATCTTTCATGCCCAATGCGTGGAATTCCATAGAATTGAGAGCCGGACCATTATGACAAGTGGCACATTGCGCGTCTTTAAAAAAGAGAATAGCACCTCTTTTTTCGGTATCGCTCATTGCTGTCTGAGCTCCTTTTAGCCATTTTTGAAAGGGGGCTTCCGTAGACATCAGTGTTCGTTCGTAAGCTGCAATGGCCAATCCTGCTGTTTCTCGGGTGACCCGTTCTCCCTGGGGAAAATCGGGGAAAGCCGCATCAAATAATTCAGCATAAGTTTCTTCGCAAAGTTGATTGGCTTCGATCTCTAGACGATGAACCTTCAAACCAGCGATGGCTTGAATCTCCAGGCCTTCATAACCTTTATTGTTGGTCTCTTTGGGTGTTCCGGGAGTCCAACTGGCTTCCGTTCCCACATTGACTCCTCGGGCACCAAACATTCCATTCCAAAGCATGGCTTCTTGATAAGCAGAATTAAGGGTAGTGGGGCTACGGATAGGCTGTACGTCTAGTGAATCTAGCGGATAGTCGGGTTGAGGAATCCGACCTTCTCCATTTTGGCCAAAGCCAATTCCACCATCTCCAATCCCTTGTAAGCGACCTGCCTGGAATCCAGCACCGGCAAAATGACAAGAGGCACAGGAGAAAGTTCCACTGCCGATAGCCAACTTGGCACCAACCCCCAATCCTGTATCGTGATACAACATTTGTCCTAAGGACACCTTCACCGGACTGAGTGGATTGTCTGGATCCTGTGGAATACTGGTAAAATCATTGCCCTGTGGTAAAATAAAATGGGTTCTCCCCACCCCCCCCGAGGCATTGATTAGCGCAAGGTCGAGCTCACTATCAAGCACAGACGTTAGGGGTTCTGTGTCTTTGGCACAGGCAGTGAGCAATAGAGCAAAGGCAGAGATGAAATAGAATATTCTCTTTAACATATTCAATAAATTGTCTTATCTGGAAACCGATCAAAGGGGAGAAGTCAAGCTAAATTGGACTAAACCAAAAGTTATACCAAATAAACTGTCCGCTGACTGACGTTTTTAAAACTAAGAAATTTTTGTGATTATTTTCCTCGCCAGCGCAATTTTAACGGTATATCGGTATTTTCGCCTTCTCATTCGATCGATTTTTTCTTTCTTTGCTACAAAGATGTGGGTTAAAGGCCACAATGTGCTCGCACTACTTGATCAAGTGTGTGGATGATTTACGCTTCCCTATTCGATGAAAACAAATGATGGACTTATATTTTCAATAAAAAATTCAATTCTTGGCTGAGCAAAATAAATCCTCTCTTTTTCCTTCTAAGCTGCTGTTGTTTGGTGAATATACCATCATCTTGGGCTCAAAGGCCTTGGCCATGCCCTTGAATCAATTTGGAGGACAGTGGACCTTTGCTGGCAACCATTCAACTCCC
>JBCCSR010000601.1:0-4360 GCA_039199865.1 Bacteroidota bacterium | reverse complement strand
TTGGGATGACATCTGGGGAAATATTGCTCTGAAAGACGATTTGAGTACCATCGTTGGAGCCGCTTTTGATCACAAAGGAGAAACGCCTGGCTTGGGTGCAGAAATCAAAGACAATCCTGCTTTTCCCGCCAAGTTCAAACAAAAGCAAATTTATGACGCTAGTGGCAACTACACCTCGGTGGATGTTGTTAAACCTGGTATAAAGACGACCTCACATTCCGTCGATGGAATTTCTGGAGCTACAGTTACTTGTGTCGGTGTCGCAGAGATGCTCGATCGAGGTATCGCCTACTACGAACCTTATTTGAAAACACTCAAGCAATAAGCGCCGTCGCTGACGGTACTGATTGACCACCATAAATAAAAATAAATGGCTGAATCAACCTTGCAAGAAACCCAGATTAAAGAGAAAGATCCTCTGTTTGGGAAAAAAGAAAAGAAATTAATTACTGATCCGTTAAATGATAACAATCCTATCACTGTCCAGGTATTGGGCATCTGTTCAGCATTGGCTGTAACTTCCCTAGTTTATCCATCGATGGTGATGGCAGTAGCTGTGGTTTTCGTTTGTGCCTTTGCCAGTCTATTCACTTCTTTGGTAAGAAACAATATTCCGAAGCAAGTTCGAATGATTGTTCAATTGGTCATTATTGCTACCCTGGTGACGATTGTTGAGCTGACGCTTAAGCGGTTTAACTATCCTATCTACAAACAACTATCGGTTTACATTGGACTCATTATCACCAATTGTATTGTGATGGGGCGTTTGGAAGCCTTCGCGATGGCCAACAAGCCTTGGCGTTCTTTCCTCGATGGTGTGGGGAATGGTTTAGGCTATGGTGCCATTTTAGTGATGGTTGCCATCATTCGAGAGATTTTTGGAAAAGGAACCCTATTTGCGGGAAGTCCCATCCAGATCAACTTGATTGGTCAAAGCAATGATACGGTCCAGTATATGATCAATACCGCAGCAGAGAGTGGTATTGGCACTTGGTTTTCTTGGTATGCCAATAACAACCTGATGGTACTGCCCGCTGCGGCGATGTTCATTATCGGAATTGCCATATGGATTCAACGGAGTTACAATACCAAATTGGTAGATATTTCCTAATTCAATTTCATTCGCAACAACACAACATTAACAATGGATTTTTTCAATGTATTTATAAAAGCTGCCTTCGTAGAAAATTTGGTTCTGGCCTATTTCCTCGGAATGTGTTCGTATTTGGCGGTATCCAAAACGGTAAAAACGGCCTTTGGTTTGGGACTTGCGGTGATCTTCGTCTTGGGAATCACAATGCCCATCAATTGGTTGATTAGTGAATATTTACTGAGTGAAAATGGTTTATTTGGGGTGGATCTGACTTTCCTTCGATTGATTCTCTTCATTGCCGTAATTGCCTCGATGGTACAGTTGGTAGAAATGATTGTAGAAAAAGTATCTCCAGCTTTGTACAATTCCTTGGGTATCTTTTTACCCCTGATCACAGTAAACTGTGCGATATTAGGAGGATCCCTTTTTATGGTGGCTAGGGAATACAATTTTGTAGATTCTATTGCCTTCGGATTGGGAGGTGGTTTTGGTTGGTTTTTGGCGATTATTGCCATTGCCGCCATTCGTGAAAAGATTCGCTACTCAAATATTCCTCCTGCTCTACGTGGTTTGGGAATGGCATTTATTTTGACGGGTTTGATGGGAATTGCATTTATGAGCTTGATGGGAATTGATCCTGCCGCACTAACAGGAACGAAATAGCCTTGTGCTCTGTTTTGATTTAAACATCTCTTGACGAGATGAGTTATTATACTTAATAAAAATTTTTACATACATGATACTTCTCTTTGATTTTGTGATGATTGGGATGGCCATTGCGGTTTTTACCGCGGTTATTCTAGCGCTCTCTTTCATGTTGATTGCTGCTCGTAAACGCTTGGTTCCTCAGGGCGATGTGAAAATTATTGTTAACGGAGACGAAGAAAATCCGATGCTGGCCAAGCCGGGTTCCTCTTTGCTCACAGTATTGTCGGATAAGAACGTATTTTTGCCTTCTGCTTGTGGTGGCGGTGGTACTTGTGCCATGTGCGAGTGTCACGTCGACGAAGGAGGAGGCGACGTATTGCCCACTGAGCTCAACCACTTGACTAGAAAGGAAGTAGCAGAAAACAAAAGATTGGCCTGCCAAGTTAAAGTTCGTTCGGATATGCAAATCCGAATTCCAGAGGAAATCTTTGGTATTAAAAAATGGGAATGCGAAGTCGTTTCCAATCGTAACGTTGCTTCTTTTATCAAGGAGTTTGTTGTGAAATTGCCAGAAGGGGAGAGCCTCGATTTCGAATCTGGAGGTTACATCCAAATTGATGTTCCAAAGATTGCCGTCGTCTTTAAAGACATGGACATTCGTCCTTTGCCGAACGATCCCGAAGGCGATGAAAAATACAAATCAGAGTGGGACAAGTACAAGCTCTGGGACCTCAAAATGGTGAACGACGAGCCTCAATTCCGAGCTTATTCAATGGCCAATCACCCTGCGGAAGGAAACATTGTTAAGTTGAATATCCGTATTGCTACCCCACCATGGGATAGAAATACCAATAACTGGATGGCTGTTAATCCAGGGGTCTGTTCTTCTTACGTTTTCTCTCGTAATCCCGGTGATAAGGTTGTCGTTTCTGGTCCTTACGGTGAATTTTTCATTAAGCATACCAAAAAAGAGATGGTGTATATTGGCGGTGGGGCAGGAATGGCTCCATTGCGTTCTCACCTTTTTCACTTATTCCACACAGAAAAATGTCGAGACCGAAAAGTTTCTTTCTGGTACGGAGGACGTACTCGTCGAGAGTTGTTTTACATCGATGAATTCCGCGCCATCGAAGAAGAATTTCCTAATTTCCGATTTTATGTCGCCTTGGATAACCCACTTCCAGAAGACAACTGGCAAGTAAAGAACAACATCGACGACAATGGAGAAGGCTTCCAGGGTTATATTATGAGTGTTTTACACGAACAATACCTCAAGAGTCATCCTGAGCCAGAAGAGATCGAATATTATTTCTGTGGACCTCCAGCAATGAATGCTTCTGTGATCAAGACATTAGATGACTTGGGTGTGCCAGACGAAAATATTGCTTTTGATGACTTTGGAGGATAAATCCTTAGTGATCTAGCAGATAAAAAAAGTCCCCAATTTCTGATTCAGAAGTTGGGGACTTTTTTGCATTGATGGGATTTACTGAGCTCTCTTTTTAATCGGGGTAAACGGCAATCGCCTCCACTTCAATGAGCAAATAAGGACGTGCCAAGGCGGCGACCCCAAGGGTTGTCCGAGCGACCTTCGTTGGATTTTTCTCGTTATTGAAGAACTCACCGTAGGCATTGAACCAGGCATCAAAATCGATGGCATCATTGTTATTGGGATCTGGGGCAATAAAAACGCCCAAATAAACCACGTCCTCAAGTCCGAGTCCAGCCTCTTTCAGGATGCCTTCCAGCTTTTTTAAAATGCCAATGCTCTGTGCGTAGGTATCTCCATATCGAGCCAGTGTTTTCTCGGGTTTCTCTGGGTGATTAGGAGGACTAACTTGCCCGCTCGAAATGAAAAAACGCTTTCCTTCGGGAATCTCTACCCCCTTTAAAATAGAGGCATCGGGTCGATCATAACGTTTGATTGGTTCTGCCTTCTGTGCTTTCGGTTGCGTAGCGGGCTCGCAAGCAGTCAGCAAAACTAGAAGAAGATAGAAAAAAGAGTAAGATTTGATTTTGTTTGATTTCATATTGAATGGAGTAATAGTGATAAATTCAAAAGAATCGGAAGCCAATCAGTAAGTCGACTAAAGTGAAATGCCCCGGATGTCCGAACATTCCAAGATTGTAGTTGAAACCAAAAATCACTTTATTGTTTTTATGCAATTTGGTTTCATTTCGAATCCCAAAGCTCCCCAACGATTGCTCAACTGGTGATCAAAATCTAGACCTGGACTGAAATTGTAATCTCTATCCCGATCTCCTCCATCCGATGGAGCAAGAAGGTAAAGACTCAGAAGGAAACCCAAGTGGCCATCATCGAGAACTTCATTTTTTGTAAAACCAAAGGGCTTATTTTGAGCCCATAGGTCATCATTGGTATGGAGCGCAATCACAGCGCAAATCACTATACATTTGAACAGTCTAGAAAAGTGCATTTTCAGATCCTTTATGAACTTGGTAATAAACAGCCAGAATACCAGACATAAGCCATACTGAATAGCGCAACGATATTCGATAATAGACCGAAGAGTTTCATTTGTTGAAGCGTATAAATTTCAGTTTTGTAAATGACAAACAAATCGAGTAAAAGCCAAATGAGGGCAGCGACTAGCATGC
>JBCCSR010000600.1:0-4366 GCA_039199865.1 Bacteroidota bacterium | reverse complement strand
GCTCGGAATTTCGGGATTGTCTTCAACAATTAAGAGCAGGGGGGCATCCGCTACCCAATTTTTTTGCTCGGATAAAAGCAAGGCTTTTCCTTCCTGTTTGGGGATCAAAACAGGAGGACGCTTGTGCCAGACCTCCGTTTTTATTTTTTCCTCAACAAGGATTGCTTGGTCAAAATGCGTATTTCCCTTTGGGAGTTGTACTACAAACGAAGCGCCATTTTCAAATGTCAAATCGTGGTGATCTTCCACAAAAATTTTCCCCTGGTGCAGCTCTACCATTTGTTTGGAAATGGCTAAGCCGATCCCTGTCCCTTTGATATTGGATTTTGTGGCATCCGACTTTTCGTAAAATCTTTTAAAAATTTGTTCTCTATCCGCTGGAGCAATACCACTTCCATTGTCTCGAACCCTAATCTCTAGGTACTGCTTACTTTCAGACAAGAGCATGGATATTTTCCCTCCATCGGGAGTGAACTTAAAAGCATTGGATAAGAGATTAAAAAATACTTTTTCTAGCTTGTCCTGATCAAACCAAGCGGTGATCTCCGAAGAAGTCGTCTCAAAATGATACGCAATGGCTCGATTGCTGGCCAAATCTTGAAAAGGAAGAAATATTTCTTGTAAAAAAGCGACGATATCTCCGTGAACGATTTTTAAAGGTTCATGATCCGTAGCCAGTTTTCTAAAAGTCAATACCTGATTTACCAAATTGAGCAAGCGTTGGGCATTGAGCTGAATGGAGGAAAGCTGTTGGCTTACTTTTTCAGAATGTTTCCCAGCGGTAATCAAATCATTTAAAGGCCCCAAAATTAAGGTCAAAGGCGTTCTAAACTCATGGGTAATATTGGTAAAGAAACGCATTTTCACTTCATGCAATTCTTGTTGTTGTTGCTTGGCAATTTGTTCCAATTCCAAGCTATGGCGCAATCGAATAAAACGAATCAAAGCAAAAACAAAAGCCGCAGCAATACCGAGATAAATGAAATAGGCCCACCAAGTTCTCCAGGGTGGAGGCAAGACGATAATTTTTAATTGTCTTTCCTTCGGATTCCATACCCCATCGCTGTTGCCTCCCTTCATTCTAAAAATATATTCTCCCTCCCGCTGTATGGTATAAGTGGCTTCCGTTTTTCCAACCGAATAATTCCAGTCTTTGTCAATACCCGCCAACATAAATGCGTAATGGTTGTTTTCGGGACTAACATAGTCGAGCCCCGCAAAACGAATGGAGAAATTGGCTTCTCTGTAATTAAAGACAATGGACTCGGTTTGATTGATGTTTCTACGCAATAATTTCGTCTCATCACCGACACGAATGATCTGGTTGTTTTTCCTTAGTTCGGTAAAAACAACTGGGGGAATGAATTCATTGGCTTGAATGTCTTTGGGGTTGAATTGAGTAAAGCCATTGATCCCACCAAATAATAAGTCACCGGCTCGGGTTTTGTAGTAGGCATTGAAGTTGTACTCCGAATTTTCCAATCCATTGGAATAATTGTAATTGGTGAAAGTCTTTTCCTGCGGATTAAATTTTGAAAGACCATTGTTGGTACTCAACCAAATTTCCCCTTCTTCTGCTTCTAGTATACCGAAAATCGTATTTCCGGGAAGTCCCTCTTGGGTAGTAAAATGTTCAAAAACATTTTTCTTGGTATCCAATCGGAATAAACCATTGGTGAAGGTACCGACCCAAACAATTCCACTAGCATCTTCTTGTAAACTAAAAATTTTTCTATTCGCCAAAAAGCGTTCAAAACGATTGGGTAGTCCTTCGGTGTTTAGGTATACTTTGTTTAAGCCATTTTCCGTTCCAATCCAAAATTGTCCGTCCCGAGTTTTTAAGATCACCCGCGTCTGTTCAGAACTGAGGCTTTCTTTATCTCCAACAATGGTCGTAAAATTATGAAATTGTTTTTTTTCTAAATCTAGAATATCTACTCCTCCCCCATAGGTCAATATCCAAAGCAGCTGTCCCTCTTTGTGCAAATCGTAGACATTGTTGTTGGCCAAAGAATTGCTATTTTTAGGATCACTTTTAAAAATTTGAAATTGTTTTGTACGGATATTTAAAAGATTCAGGCCAGCTTGGAAGGTCCCAATCCAAAGCCGCTCGCCGTCTAACAACAATTCTTTTACATTGTTTCCACTCAGGGAGTTGTCGTCATTGGGCTGGAATCGATAGTTGTAGAATGCTTTCGTTTTTTTATGATAAAAATTCAATCCATCTCCCTCCGTTCCAATCCAAAGATGACCATTTTCGTCTTCCACAAACGAACTCACCACATCGCCACTGAGTGCATTGCCAAGCGGAGCATTTTTAAAATTGATAAACCGATTGTTGTTTTCATCCAAATAGTTGATTCCACCGTAGTAAGTTCCCAACCAAAGGCTGCCTCTACGATCAATAAAAACCGAACGAATGGATTTGTCTGATAAGCCCGCCCCCCCAAATTCTGATTTGGTAAATCGCTTAAAACTGCGCTTGTTTTTTTCCAAAAAATTTAAGCCATCAAAAGTGCCCACCCACAGGTTATCCTGCTCATCCAGGGACATCGACCGAACATTATTGTGACTCAAGGAATAGGCATTGTTTTTCTCATTTTGAAAAATGGTCACCTCATCTTTTTTCCTATCCCAATAGTTGAGTCCCCCTTCAAAAGTACCAATCCACAAATTGCCTTTTTGATCTTCCAACATACTTTTAATGTGGACATCTGAAAGTTGGCGAGTGATGGTTGGTTTCGCTTTTTTAAAGGCATAAGTATTTTGATCTTCCTCGGACAAGTAATACAAACCATCAACTGTTCCAAACCAAATGACTCCCTCTCGATCTTCAATTATTGCTTTGACATCAATATTCCCGCTATCACTTCTTGCTTCTTGATCGAAAAAAAACCTATTAAATTGATGGTTTTCTTCATCAAAAAGATGGAGTCCATACGAAGTACCCACCCACAAGCGCCCCTTAGTATCTCTAAAAATTTGACGGATCAAATCACTGGGAACAGTGGTATTATCATCAGCATAAAACAGAAAATTGGAAAAGCTGTCTTTTGCCATATCATAGCGACTCAAGCCGATGATCGTACCAATCCACAAGTCATGAGTCAACGGATCAATATAGAGCGTACGAATATCATTGGCGACAATACTATTGGCCGAGTCATTCTTTTTGAACGTTTTGAATTGATAGCCATCAAATCGATTGAGGCCGTCTCTGGTCCCAAACCACATAAACCCGACACTATCCTGAACGATGGCAAACACCGATGCTTGGGAGAGCCCGTCTTTCTTGGAGAGTTTTCTGAATGAGATGTTCTCTTGTCCTGACCCCATGAGGGCCAGACAAATCATCCATACACCAAATATCCATCTCAATATCAAATTCATCTATGGGTTTTGCTCCTTTTTTATCGGATTTGAAGTTTATCTCTTTAACGAAAATAGCGATTTCAGTGCATTACCAAGGACAATATTATGGAAATTAGACTAGAATCAATGCCGTTTGGACGCCAAGTTCATCATCAAAGCCATCCTACCCAAAATAAAAATGCGTAATTAACTGTCAAACAGAAAATTACGCATTAAGTTTGTGACCTCAACGGATCTCAAACCAAGTGGTTTACACGCTTTAATTTTTTATCAACCTAGACCGAATCCATTTATTGCAAGCCTATCATGAGCAAACAAATCAGCCACAGTCATCAACACCTTTTCCAAAACAATGAATGAAATGGGTGCAAACCAAAGTGAGCCAAACCGTCGACGCTGGGCTTACGATATTACACTGAAACATCGGTAGGCGTGTCAATCAACAGATGATTAACGAAAAGCGAGTAGAATAGGGTAAATAAATAATCACCAATCTTTCAAAAGGTTGATCACAGCAATTCGGCAAAAACTTCCAGTTACGCCATCTACATCAAATGATGTAATTTGCAGAATTATTGGATGAACTAGAGATGGTGTTGGTACAATTGAGGGGATCTCATTTTACTGAGTTTTCTCCTCTTAAAGAAAGTAAAAAAAATACTACCGTACAAAAAAATGGCTAAAGAAAAATGGAGTGTAAGACAATCGAGATGGTCGTTATCGGAAAATCGCCTTACGTGTTTTGTAGATCAATTTGGATATATCCGTACTCTTAAGGATGCGAAAATCATTTTTATGATCCATTTTAATGTAAAAGATTATTTGCTTTTGGAAACACAACGGTTGGGGTGAAATTCTTAGCTTGTTCAAAATCCATATAAAAATAGGAAATGATAATCACTACATCACCTACTTCAGCTCTTCTAGCTGCTGCCCCATTTAAACAGATGATTCCGGAACCTCTTTCTCCTTTGATGACATAGGTCTCAAGACG
>JBCCSR010000599.1:0-4371 GCA_039199865.1 Bacteroidota bacterium | reverse complement strand
GAGATTACAGGATAAACGCAGCATCTTATTTTATGGATCTAATTGTTTTTGGGTCGTAAAATGAGATGCTAAGCTAACTGCTCCGTGGAGGTTCGAATCCTTCTCTCACAGCGACTCAATGCACTTTTTCCATCAACGAATGTGGGAAAGAATAGTGTAAAAAGATACACATCAGCATTGTCAAAATTGAAATAACAATGTGAGGTGATGAAACAGGTAGCCATGCCCTCTTGTCTCGAGGGTGGAGATTACAGGATAAACGCAGCATCTTATTTTATGGATCTAATTGTTTTTGGGTCGTAAAATGAGATGCTAAGCTAACTGCTCCGTGGAGGTTCGAATCCTTCTCTCACAGCATAACTGAGCACTTTGTCAACACTCATGGATAGAAAAGTCCGATGGGTATTCGTGCGAAGGCACCGCGAGAAATATCAGTTCAACTCTTTTCTAGCGAGTCAATTAAGAAGAAGTAAATTTACCTTAGGAGGGCCTTTGTCTGGATGGTTTCGGGCAAAGGCTTTTATTTGGTTAAAATCTGGAGGTAGGCATACCACGATCTATTATTTTGCGTTAAGCAAATATACCTACACGAGGAGAAGGTTAAGGCAACGATCTCAACCTAGGCGTTGATATTGTTGAGTAGAATGTATAACTTGTAGGAAGTAAGCAGCCCCTACCTTAATTTTACGTTAACGATAATTTCAAATTAAGTCCGTCAAAAACTAGTGAGAGTAGTTTTAGGGGCTGCCTCTTTGTGTTGAGTCATTAAACCAAAATAAATACGTTTAAAAACGTCATAACGCTGCCCATCTATCCATTTTTTTCATAACCCATTACAATTGTTTTCAACTGATCTAGGTGCTCTTGCTTGCGGGGTTGTCTGAGCTGTTGATTGGTTTTTGTAAAGTAGGCATGACGTTCCAAAAATGCCACTTGCATCTTATTCCATTCCTCCCGATTCTGTAAGATTTGATGTGCCTGCAATTCTTGGAAAAGAGTATCACCAATAGTTGGGAAATCATCTCTTCCCAAGTAGTCCAGATCTGCATCACAGAGGATCGCCTCCAGATCGGTTTGTGGATTTTGCGGTACTTTGGTGGCCATAATCATACCGCAGATGCGTTCGATTGCTTGATCTTTGTACCGAAATGCTGGGAGGGCTTTGCGGGCCAAATCACAGCCCAAGCGTTCGTGATCTTTGCTGTTGAACATAAAACCACAGTCGTGATAGAGCGCTGCCGTTTTTAGCAAGGTCGTTTCGTAAGGAGGAATTTTCTCATCGTGGCAGAGTTCATCGGTCCGTTTTAAAACATCAAGCGTATGGTGTACTCCGTGATAATACAACAGGTCGGAGAGGTTGTTTTCCAACTGACGTAATATGTATGCTTTTGCAGCGGGGTAATCCATAATTTTCGATATCATTAGACCGACTGGGTCACTTAGGTGATGGTCTCTGCTTCAATTTTAGGTTAATTTAGACCGTTTCGTGGTTAAAGGTTTGAATACGGATGCTTGTCATTTGTGTTTTGAACTTATACTTTTGGTTGCACGTGAGTCCGGCTTTTCTTCTGTTTGGCAAAATACATTTCCAACTCTCCTTTATTTTTGACGCTAAATTTTCCTCTTGCCTGACAATCAAAATCCTTTTTGATCAGTTCATAGGTCGCTCTCGAAATATTGACTTTGCCAACCGCACCACCAGATTCCATTCTGGAAGCTAGATTAACGGTGTCCCCCCAAATATCGTAAGCAAATTTGTTATTTCCTACTATTCCGGCAACAACTGGCCCGGTATGGATACCAATTCTGATTTCAAATGGAGGTTTGCCCTTGCTCTGTTGGTCTTTTTGATGTTGTGTCATAAATTGTTGCATATCCAATGCTGCTTTTACAACATCATGCGGATGGGTCTTATTGGGCGTTGGGAGTCCACCTGCACACATGTAAGCATCGCCAATCGTTTTGATCTTCTCGATGCCGTACTGATCAGTAATTTTATCGAAAGCCCGAAAACAAACGTCTAATTCTTTGACCAATTCTTCTGGACTCATCTGTTCGGCGATCTGGGTAAAGGATTTGATGTCGGAGAATAAGACCGTTACGGAATCATACTTACGGGCCTTGCTCTGTCCGTGAGCTTTGAGTTCGGCCGCAGTCTCTGCGGGTAGAATGTTGAGCAACAGATTTTCTGAACGCTGCTTTTCTTGCTCAATAATTTTGTTTTTTTCTTCCAGGCTGATATTGGCTTTGTGCTTGATGCGGTATCGATTGTAGAGCAATAAAGCCAAAAGAATCAAGGCCAGTGTTCCACCGATGAGAGAGTTGCGTAAAAAAGTGGCTTGTTGAAGCTCGATGTCGTTGAGCAACAATTCTTTTTCCTGCTTTTCAATGGCGACTTGTTTTTGGAAATCCCCGTAAATGGCTTCTCGGCGTAGATTTCGTTTGACGCGATCTTCACTTAGTCGTTCATAACGTAGCTCATCGTATTTCTTTCTGAACTTGAAGGCTAGTTTATAATTGTCCAAATCGGCGTGGACCCGCGACAAATCTTTGTAGGCTTTTTGGATAAACTTTCCGTCGTTGAGTGCCTTGGCTAGATCCATATACTTTTGGGTAAAAGCGAGGGCCTCATCTAGCTTTTTTTGTCGTCTTTTAACATCTCCAATACCATTGAAAACTTCCATGATTCCTTTGCGATTGTTCATCGCTTCTCGGATGGTCAGGGAGCGATCAAAAAGCTGAAGGGCCGCTTGGAAGTAAATCTCTGCGGAGTCTCTTTGGTCTAGATCTTTGTAATAGCTACCAAAATTTTTGTAGACCACACCAAGGTTATTGTAGGAACTGCTTTCCCCTTCTTTGTCTTCTAGTTGGATGTGAATGGCTAGGGCTTGTTGATGATAATTGATGGATTGTAAAATTTGTGGCAATGCTTCTGCAAACCTTTCCTCCTTGTAATTATTTTTGCCAAGATCATCAAAGAGATTGCCCAGGTTGTTATACACGTCGGCCAATTCCCATTGATCTTGCAATTTCAATCCGATGGCCAATGCTTGTTCATAATGCTTTTGTGCTTCCGCAAATCGTTCTAGCTCACTTTTGATATTCCCCAAGAGATTGTAAGCCGTAAGCATGTTTTCTTGATCCCCTAATTGCTGTACCAATTCCAAATAGTGTAGTACGTGCTCCAGTGCTTCTGGATAATTGCCCATCGTTTCGTGTACGTAGCTGATGTTGTAAAGTACTCGGGCAATGCGTTGGGTATCCTTTAGTTCTCTTCGAATCCGTAATGATCGATTAAGATTGTCTAGAGCGGCGACAAAATCTCCTTTCTCTTCCATCAGGTTCCCAATATTATTGTACATCGAAGCCACTCCTTTTTGATCACCAAGGGCTTCCCTGATGCTCAGTGCTTTTTGATAAAAATGGGTAGCCTGATCAATGTTTCCCTGAATGGATTCTACGACACCATTGATATTGTAAGCTTGTGCTTCTCCTTTGGGGTAGTTCAATTGCTGGGAAAGGCTTACTGCCTCTTTTAGGTGTGCCCTTGCCTTTTGGGGATCATCAAACTTGAGTTCCCAGGCGATGTCATTGAGTAAGATGACTTTGTGCGTATCTACTTGAGCAGTTTGTAAAACTTGGTTTAGGCTATCGACCAACTCCGTATCTTGCCCAAAAGCTAGGGGCCCCACCACCAAAAAGAGGTAGAGCCAGCCATTTGACAAAAAAGAGAAGTAGGGTCGGATCATTGAGTAACTTTTATTGCTACTAAAGTGGAGCATTGAAAAAACGGTGAACGAGTATGGATTGTTGTATTTGCCGTCCACCGTTCTTCGTTTAGACGTTTTGCGTCATCACGACTGTTCGGGCAAAAGAATAACGCCTGAAGCCATAAATTTCAATTCCTCTTCTGGCTCGGTGATGGCCTCGATTTCCTCTTTTGATTTCTTATCATCTTCAGCATAATGTCTGAGCTCTTCTACGGAGGTCACTTCTTTGAAGGCATAACCGTCCATCACTACTTCCCGGCCAGCAATATCCAGTGGCATGAAGAAACCATAATCTTTAAACTTGACAAACATGTCTGGATTTCCTTCTTGATCCGAAACAATATTCATCCAGCATCCTTTTTTCTGGCAAACGGCAGATACCCTTCCTTTAACCTTGATACTAAGGGAATCACTACCTTCCATTTTTTGCAAAAGGTCTTCATAAGAAATAGCCTGATCAAGATTGATTTTTGCACCAAAAAATTGATTGGTTTGAGCCGGCTCTTCAGCTGGCGCTTTTGCATCGTCCTGTGTTTTTGGAGCCGGACTACAAGCACTCAAAAGTAAGACGACTACGAATGAACATAAATAGAATGATCTG
>JBCCSR010000598.1:0-4373 GCA_039199865.1 Bacteroidota bacterium | reverse complement strand
CGGGTGTATCCAAAATGACGCTAAAAGGTCGGATTTCTTTGACCTTCGTATCAAAGTAAGCCTTAATGCTCCCCTCTTTGATTCGATTGATAACATTGGGGCGTATCCAATACTTGACCCGTTCGCTGATGGCCGACTTGCGAACCGCCATAGTGACCTTGGCTCCTTTATGATAAGTTTCTAAGGCAACATCACAGGCAGAGTTTGCGGCACCCACTACTAAAATGTTTTGCCCGATATAGGGATGGGGCTCGTCGTAAAAGTGTTTGACCTTTGGTAGGTGCTCTCCCTTGACGTTGAGTGGACGATAATTATCGTAAAATCCAGTAGCAATGATCACTTGTGAGGTTTGGTATCGGTCTTTACTGGTATCAACCTGAAAGAGTCCTTCCCCTTTACGCACCTCCATGACTTGCTCAAAGAAATGAGCGGGTAACTCATAACTTTGTAAAACCCGGCGATAATACTCCAGGGCTTCTCGTCGAGTAGGTTTTTCGGAATGAGAGATAAACGGAACCCCACCAATTTCCAGTAATTTGGAAGTGGAGAAAAAAGTCATGTTTGTTGGAAAATTGAAAAGTGAATTGACCAACACTCCTTTCTCGATAATCAGCGTCTTTAACCCAGCCATTTTGGCTTCAATCGCGCAATTCAAACCGATGGGGCCTGCTCCCACAATGATTACATCATAAACATCATGCTTCATCTTCAATATTTTTTAGTGTCTAATAGCATCGGTCTACAGATCTTATTTAAAAAGATCATGGAGTACTCCACGCTATTTTTGACATTCTTTTCCTACTTGGTAATGATCAGCTGATCCCTTTTGCATTCCGATCAACACATCATCACAACCTTGCTGTCCTTCACTGAGTACGAGTCGAAAAACACCTCGTCGATAATAGGAATCACCAAAATTGGGATCAATTTCAATGCTTTTTGTGTAGTCCAGGATCGCTTCGTTGAATTTTTTCTGTCCTCCAAAAAGAATGCCTCGATTAAAATACGATTTCGCAGCTACAACACGAAATTCCTCTTTTAGTTGTTCTAAATCCAAACGTTCTATGGCTTGATTGTAATAATCCATTGCCTGATCATCAGCGCGAATGGCGTGGTAAGTATATCCCAGACTGAAGTACGCCCCCGGATGCTCCGGGTCCAATTGGATGGCTTGATTAAAATCGGCGATGGCAGCTTGATTTTTCCGCATTTTAAAATTGACCAGTCCTCGATAATAGGATTTGAAATAAGAGGGGCCACCAGTGCGCATGGCTTTGCTCAACTCGTCGTAGGCTTCATTGAGCTTTCCAGCTTCAAAGAGTTGTTGCCCTTTTTCGTGTCCTTCGATTGGCGCTTTTTCGGCACATTGAGTAAAACCTAAAACTAGGGTAAATAAAACGCTAATTTTCAATAAATTAATCATTGAAGTAAAATCATTTACGTGAATCTTTCCATCCGCTTTCATTATAAAATCAGTTGGACAATTAACGACGAATAGAAAAATCCAAATTGAACAAATCGGCATTGAAAGTAAGGCAATTTTTTCAAAAGCTCCTTTCTTGAGTTTTTTTTGTCTCTTCAGATCGGGGAAAACATAGGGTCAAGGAAAACAGACAAGATGGGCACATGCCCCAAATCTTAACAAGTAAATCTTAAATCGAGGAGAATATTGAGATTGGCCAGGAGAAGGAAAAGGTGGTGGATAGACTGGAGACAAAAGAAAGCACTTCCATTCCGCTCTAGTCTATCCCTGTTTGCTTTTATTGAGGAATGCGTAGCATTTGTCCCGGATAGATCTTATCAGGATGTTCCAACATTGGTTTGTTGGCCTCAAAAATATCTGGATAGCGCATGGCATCTCCGTAATGTTCTTTTGCGATTTTACCCAAAGTGTCGCCTTTTTGTACGGTGTAGAATACCGCTTCTGGCTCTGGATTTGTCACTTCCAATTGATCATCGACTACACCTACACCTTCTACATTACCTAAAGCCAGAATAACTTTTTCTCGATCTGCGTTGGTGCTTGTGGTGCCTTTAATGGTCACTTGCTCGCTCAATTCGATATCCAAGCCATCAACTGGAATGCCCAAACGACTCACTTCATCGCGTAGTGCTTCTACTTTTGACATGGTAACTTTCTCCACCACCTCTGGTTCTGGTGCGTCCTCTTTTTTCTTGCGACCAAAAAGTTTTGATCCCGTATTTTTTAAAAAAGAAATTAATCCCATATTTGTTATTTAAGGTGAATAAATAGAGCGACAAAGGTAATCAAATTTGATTATTGTCAAAATAGCCCTACTGGGATTTTCCAACTACGCTTGACGACGAATTCCACTGTCCCGAACAAAGTCATTGTCAAAACTTCCCGTGGGATTAAAGAAGTCAAAATTTTTCTTCCAGGTCTTGTATTTGGGATAGAGTTGCTTCAATCGGCTTTGGTTGAATTTGAATTTGATGTTCAATCCCCAATGTGGTCGGCCACCCGCTTTGAAAAGCAATTCTTGTAGTTTGTAGAAAATCTCATATTCTCGCTCATTGTCTTTTTGGTTGAGATTATTGACTTTCAAAATTTCGAGATAGCACCACAGCTTGACCTCCTTATTTTTGTATTTGTAATAATTGGGAGCCAAGTAAGCTTTTGAAGGTCGTACAAAGCGAATAACCATTGGTGCATTGAGATATAAGCCCGTTTTGTTGCGCGCCTCTTGTTCCACAAATTTCATCACGCCATCGACCACATCCGTAATTTCCTCCATGGGAAACGCAAATTCAATTCCCGATCCGATGGTATTCAAATTTCCTCCATCGGCACTCCACACTTTGTAGGCCAAATCGACATATCCTTTGCCTCTGGATTTAAAATTGTCATTTCTTTCTTCCAAGGAAGATTCAATGAGTCGACGCTGATGAAAGCTACCAGAATTGGCGATGATCTGGATAATGGGAGCTACCAAACCAAACTCAGCGGCAAAAGAGGGCCACATATTGCGTTTTCGAGCACGTTTGTTTTTAGGCAGATGCTCGGTTGGTACGATGATCTCCGTCATCATCGAGGGATATTTGGCCTTCCCCACTTTGTAGGGGTTGAGATGAACAGAATAAAACATTTCCTTCTCGGGCTCATTTTCAATCCAAATTTGATTGGCCTTGATGCAATTTTCCTTTTCCGCTTTGGTCCAGCCCTCTTTTAGGTAGATCATATTTTCATGCAAAAGGGTCATGTCTTTGATCTCAATGATAGCAGAGTAGATGATGCCAAAGCATCCCATAGAAACGAGGGTGGAATAAAAGGCATCATCATCCTGAATCAGTGTCACCTGCTCCTCTGTTGGCTTGTTGGCATAAAATTTCTCGTGGCGAACGGGATCGGTAATGGCATCGGCCCCACTGGGTTCAATCCTAAAGAGTCGTCCCTCCGAGGCGACGAGCAAAATGGAACGAACCATATCGTGATAAGCACTATGAATCCCTCCAGAACCATGAGTACCGGTAGAAAAAGCGCCGGCGAAAGCCTGGATATCTCCACCTCCCATGTTAAAGATTCGTTTGGGTTTTTGGGGACCAAAAAAAGGCTGATATCCTTTCTTCTCTGGCCCCAATACCTGATTCAATTCGCCGATGGTCATTCCGGCGGGAACATTAAAATAATACTCCTTTCGCCCTTTTGCCAACACCTCTTTTTTGAGGCGTCGAATGGGCTTTTGATCAATCTTCTTTAGGGTTTTATGGTGTAAAACTTTTTTGCTGCCGTCGTAAAAACTAGCCTCTTTCATATCGATATAGCAGTGATCTGCCTCGACTACTTTTGAGTAAGAATGCCGGGAACCAATTCCCTTCAAACCCGCTCCAGCCGCCTCCATATAACGAATGGCATTCACCGTTCCTTTGAGCGAATAAGGCTTTATGTAAATAAACTGTTTGTCATACTGCCAGCTATTGACTGGATTTTTGACTTCCACATTGTGAGCGATACTAAATTCCAAGTCTTTCACCTTGATAAATGGCGTTGCTTTAAATTTCTTTTTACGGACGCTAGGCGCTTTAATTTTGGAGGCTTTCTTTACTTGTTTTCTGAAAGCTTTGATTGCCGCCTCATCGTATTTCTTAGCATTAGAAAACTTTTCCAGGGATTTTTCAATTTTTTCGATCATGCGTTTTTTTTGGGTTTAATCACAAATTGTAGCATTTTGTTAGGAGGAACAAGGCATTTGAAATTGCGCTTTTCCCCAAATAGTGGTCATTCGCTACATTTGGCCATCCATCACAGTAAATTCCCTTTAACATTCAATTAACCTCAATGCTATTTTCTTTTTAATTTTTGCGGCTTAACTTTAAATCAAGAATAGAAATCAATGCCCAAAAAAGTACAAAGT
>JBCCSR010000597.1:0-4379 GCA_039199865.1 Bacteroidota bacterium | reverse complement strand
CTGGATTCAATTTCCGGTGAATTGGTCGACTGGGTAGTTATCTTCTAATTTTCGCTCCCAGCTTTCCTTCGTACTGTTCAATCAACTTATTCATGATCTTATCTACTTCCTTATCTTTTAAGGTTTTGGTCGGATCTTCGAAAATGAAGCTAACGGCGTAAGATTTTTTGTCTTTCCCGAGCTGCTCCTCATTTTTGTAAACATCGAATAAATTGATGTCTTTGAGTAATTTTTTGCCCGTTTTTTTGGCAATTACTGCAATATCATCAAAATTAATGGAATTATCAATAACCAATGCCAAATCTCTACGTACAGATGGATATTTGGTTAACTCCTCAAAATCAATCTTTTGCTTCTTCAAAGCACGCAAAATTGTATCCCATTTGAAGTCGGCATAGAAGACCTCCTGTTTGATCCCCATTTGCTTGACCAAGGCGCTTCGCACCTTACCAAATTCCACTAAAATCTGCGGCCCTCGATGATAGCGTAGCCCATAAGTCAGCTCCATCACTGAATTTTCTCCTTGTTGCCCCAGGGCCGTTTGCTGATAATTTCCAAAGCCCAAGCGAGCCATCACTTGATGAACATAGGCCTTCAAGGTGTGATAAGTCACCACCGCATGGTCTTTATTGAGCCAGCTTTCTCCACTTTGATGCCCACTGAGCCAGAGTGAGAGATGTGCTTCTTCCTTAAACCCTTCTTCCAATTGGAGATAAGAATGTCCGAATTCATACAATTTTAAATCTGCCGACTGTCGATTTTGATTGTGTTGAATTGCTTCTAATCCGCTAAGCAACATGTTGGGTCGCATAATGTCCAAATGAATATTGGAAGTATTGTTGACATAAACCAACTGTTGTTCAGGAATGGGCATGCTGTCTTTGTAATAATTCGACTGCGTAAGGGAAACGGCCATCATTTCGTTAAAGCCGCAAGACATCAATAAATCCCCAACAACATTTCTCACCTTTTGCTTATCGGGTTTTTCCCGAAGCATAATGGCACTCTTGATGTAGGTAGGAACGGGAACTTGGTTGAAGCCATAGATGCGTAAGATCTCTTCAATTACATCAACTTCACGAACCACATCTACTTTATTGGTGGGTACTGCAACGGTGAGACCAGTTGCCGTTTCATCGACAATCCCCATGGCCATGGCGCGTAAAATTTCCTTGACCTTTTCGGGGGCAATGGCTACCCCAATCAAACGATTGATTCGATCGTATTGTACCTCTACCTTTACTGGGTCAATTGTGGTAGGATAAATATCGATAATCTCGGAAGCCACCTCGCCTCCTGCCAATTCCTGGAATAGCAAAACGGCTCTTTGCAATGCATAGCGCGTCAAATTGGGATCACTCCCCTTTTCAAAACAGACCGCCGCATCCGTACGCAAGAGGTGACGAGTGCTGGTTCGGCGAATCGATTTGGCATTAAAATGAGCGGACTCCAAAAATACGTTTTTGGTATTTTCGGTCACCCCAGAATTGATTCCACCAAAAACGCCGGCAATACACATTCCTTTCGACTCTCCATCGCAAATCATCAAGTCTTGGCTATGCAAAGTGCGCTCTACCTTATCCAATGATAAGAACTTACTGCCTTCCGGAAGTTGTTTTACGATGACCTTGCGCCCACTGATTTGATCGGCATCGAAAGCGTGAAGCGGTTGGCCCAATTCGTGCAAAATAAAATTAGTTGCATCGACGATATTGTTGATGGGACGAACCCCGATGGCTTTCAATCGATTTTTCAACCAGTTGGGCGACTCTTTGACGGTCAAGCCCGTAATGGTCACTCCAGTATAACGCGGACAGGCTAGGGCATCTTCCACAACTACCTCTATCGGATAATTTTGCTGATCCACTTTGAAGCCACTTACATCTGGCATTTTTACCGTTCCGGCATGTTCGTAGTTGATCTTTAAGGCTGCCGCCAAATCCTTGGCTACGCCAGTATGGGAGGTAGCATCCGAGCGATTGGGGGTCAGACCAATGTCGTAGACCACATCCGTTTCAATCTCGAAGTAATCGCTAGCGGCAGTACCCACTGCGACCTCGTTGGGCAACACAATAATGCCCTCATGGCTATCGCCAATGCCCAATTCATCTTCTGCACAAATCATCCCCTCAGAGTGCTCCCCTCGGATTTTTCCTTTCTTGATTTTGACTTCATTACCATCAGAAAAATGAAGGGTCGTACCAATCGTAGCCACCATTACTTTTTGTCCGGCCGCCACGTTAGGCGCTCCACAAACAATTTGTAAATCTTGTTCTCTACCAACATCTACAGTGGTCAAAGAGAGTCGATCTGCATTGGGATGTTGCTGGCAGGTTTTGACCTCACCGACCAGCACGCCGGCCAAACCTCCTTTGATGCTTTCTACCGTTTCCATTCCTTCTACCTCTAAACCAATATCCGTTAGAATTTCAGAGATTTTATCTGGATCCAAATCAATGGACAAATAATCTTTGAGCCAATTGAGTGATATTTTCATTTGTCATTTATTTAGTACAAATATTACTGTAGTAGGAATATCCGCATCGTTGCAAAAAACTAGATCATGGCCCCGATTACTGCTTCCGGAAAGCCATTTTTGTGAGACTAAACAATTTTATATTCAATTTAGTGCGCAAAGATAAGAAATGTCTTTTCAACCTTCCTCCTGAAAAAAACTTTTTTCCGCCTGTCTAAAGAAAAGCAATGGTAGACCATACACCAACAAAATAAAGAGCCCCGACAAATTAGGTTTTTCATTTACCCCGGGCAAATAAACCTCATGGGGAAATCTTTTGGAGTACAAAATAGACAATTGCTCCTCCTCGTCTAGGCCATGATCTTTTTCCAAGTAAAAAATCCGAACCCGATGACGAACAGTTTGCTCGCGTTCCTGATGGAAATAGGCAATGGCCAACTCTGCCTGATCCAGATGCGTAATCTCAGCCAATGCCGCTTCTTGATCAAAGTAAAAGACAACACCTGGTCCAAAAGCCATGATCAACCAAGCGAAAGTAGAAGCCCATAGTAAAAAGAAACTTCCCCTTGTGAAGAGTTGATATCCTCTGGTTTTCTGCCACGGTTTATTCATCAAAATAAGCTTTTGAACAGTTCCTCTAAGTTAAAGCAATCCCTTTAGCTCACTAGCAGTTCGACGAAATAAGGAGTCATTTGTTTCCTTTTCCTCCTGTTGATGAGCGATAAAGGAATCTTTGGGAAAGGGTAAAGATGGGATGATGAAATCGAGGGGGCGTTTTATATTTCCTGGTGCTTTCAAATCAACCTCAATAAGCAGCATCAGCTCTTTGGGCTGATTTGAAAACACAGTTGGAAATAAGTTTATCGTTTACTCTGGTAGATGGCTCAATTCAGCCTGCAAAATTTCTCGGCTGCTCCCTGCTTTGTGTACAAAAACCACAACATCCATTTTATTGGCCACCCATTCATCTTTGAGAACGATGCTATGGGTTTTTTCGATGCTTGCGCCGGCAACGAAGGCCTCGTTAATCATCTCTCCATCAAAAGGCGTCAACATGTCGCGTAGAACGTGTTTGTGTAAATAATCTGCCTGCTCCCCATCTGGAGTTAGTTGGACATCCGCAATGTCCGTTTCCGTCAGCATCACGCTGATCCGAACTTCATCGCTTTGATCTACTAATGGGTTGATGGTCGTGGTGGCTCGCAACTCCCGGGTGGCACTATCGTAAGAAAGGGCAAGGGTGAGGTTTACCTCTGTTTCTAGATCCAGCTCCTGGGCTACGTAACCTCCCCAGCTGCTGCGATCCAACTGCAAATCATCTTCACTAGAGAACAATTTTCGATTGATTACTGCGGTGGGATAGCCCTGAGGGAAATCCAAGAAATTATTTAAGGCTTCCCCTTCATCCGTTTGAAAGTTGAACTGACTTTCTGGATAGGGATCTGAAAAGAAACCGGCATGGATGGAGACGGCAATCAAGCCCGACCCGTAAAAATCGAGTAAGCCTTCAATTTCAACACTTCCTGCTGGACAGTTGACACGATGTACGCCAGTAAATTCTTCAATCAATACTTTTTTCAATTGCGGATCATCGGGTCCTCCCGTCTCTTGTTCACAACTCAAGCAAGGAATTTCTGGAGTTTGCTCGGAACAAGAAAAGAAAGCCAACATCAAGATAAATGGAAGAATACGTTTCATGATTGATATTATTTTGAAATTCTTGACAAGAAGATAAAGGTTTTATTTGATATTTAAAAGGTCGAACTAACGGTCGCTCTCACTCCACTAAACGCAGGTTCCAAGCGGCAAATCCCCCCAGCACAGACAATTCCCTCTACTTGTTTTATGTAAGATAGAGAGAAACGGTTGGCTCCATTGGTGTAAAAAATGTCAAATCGAGGAT
>JBCCSR010000596.1:0-4382 GCA_039199865.1 Bacteroidota bacterium | reverse complement strand
CTGGCTCCCAGGATGAAAAACAAGGGCCAGTGGGCAGATTTGCCTACCGAAGCCTACCAAGCGATCGAACAAGGTATTGTTTTGATCAAGCGGGAAGGGGGACGGAATCAGGCCGCTCGTCAATTTGACGATTTTCTTTTTTCTCCTACGGCTCAACAAATTCTGACGAATTTCGGCTACCTTAGTCCCAACTAAGGACTGATGACATGATTGATTGGCAACCGCTTATCGTTACTTTCAAGCTAGCGTTTATTACCACATTTTTGCTTTTGGTTATTTCGATTCCATTGGCTTACTGGTTGGCTTATGCCAAATCGAAAATCAAACCCGTCGTGGAAACTTTGGTGAGTATGCCTTTGGTTTTGCCTCCGACGGTACTGGGCTTTTATCTGCTATTGGCTTTCAGTCCTTCCAGCGCTTTTGGTCAGTGGTTGGATCAATATCTGGGCATTCAGTTGGTTTTTTCTTTTGAGGGTTTGGTACTGGCCTCTGTCTTGTATAGTTTGCCTTTCATGGTACACCCCATTCAATCGGGCCTGACGAATCTGCCCCGTTCTCTCCGGGATGCAGCATATGTTTTGGGTAAGTCGCGTAGAGCTACTTTGTTTCAGGTTTTACTACCCAATATCAAACCAGCGGTACTTACCGGTATCGTATTGGCTTTTGCCCATACCATCGGCGAGTTTGGGGTAGTCCTGATGATTGGTGGCAACCGACCCGGCATTACCAAAGTCGCTTCGATTGCCATTTACGATGAGGTAGAATCTTTGGATTATGCAGCGGCCAATACGTATTCTTTGATCCTTTTTGCCTTGAGCTTTTGTATTCTTTTAATCGTTTATCTGGTCAATGGTGGATATGTCAAACCGCTTTGGAAATGATTGAACTAGCTGTAAAGAAAAAACTGCGATCTGCCACTGGAGAGATGGAACTGGAACTAGATCTACAAATCCCCAAAAGACAACTACTGGCATTGTACGGTCCTTCAGGAGCTGGCAAGACTTCGGTGTTGAGGATGCTGGCAGGATTGATGAAACCGGATGAGGGCCGTCTTGTAGTCGATGGTCAAACCTGGTTTGATACCCGACAAAACATCAATCTGAGTCCACAGCAACGTCAAATTGGATTTGTCTTTCAAGATTATGCGCTCTTTCCCAATATGTCCGTTCGGCAAAATTTACTTTTTGCTTTGACAAAAAAAAGCTCCCAAACGGTGGTCGATGAATTGATCGAGATCATGGAATTGGGGGCTTTACAAGAACATCGCCCTCAGTCACTATCGGGTGGGCAACAGCAAAGGGTCGCCTTGGCACGGGCACTGGTGCAAAAACCCAAATTGTTATTGCTCGATGAACCTCTTTCCGCTTTGGACAATACCATGCGACAAAAGCTACAAAATTATTTGCTTCGCGTACATCGAGACTATAGTTTGACAACCATATTGGTGAGCCATAGCATCTCGGAGGTTATGAAATTATCGGATCATCTGATTCAACTAGAACAAGGAAAGGTAGTAGCGGAAGGTCAGGCAGTGGATTTACTGCGTCGTTCGGGAGGGGTGAGTTTGAAAGGACAGATTGAGCAGGTCGATCATCAAGGGCAAACCCTATGGATTCGCATTGGAGAGAATTTGCTGCCCATTCCCTTTGCAAAAGTACGCCTAAACGATTTTAGTATTGGTGATTGGGTCGATGTATCTTCG
Organism: Bacteroidota bacterium; assembly: GCA_039199865.1. Lineage (GTDB taxonomy): Bacteria > Bacteroidota > Bacteroidia > Chitinophagales > Saprospiraceae > JALZUU01. The sequence continues at coordinate 2,680 of JBCCSR010000596.1, read as the reverse complement.
AATTTGTTTTACGTTAATAAAAGATAGCAATCATTCCTTGTGATCCCCAAAAATACACTCATGAAACAAAGAACCATTGATCTCTTCTTTAGTTGTTGGGCCTTCCTGATTTTCATTTTGGGGATGGTATTTCATTCGTGCAAATTACACCTCTGGGGAAAGGGCGTAGAATATGAGGCCGAATTGACCTGGGGACTAACAGCATGCTTGGATTTAGTTCCCGCTACTTTTTACGAGCTCAATTTTTTGTATTTGTGCTTCTTTTGGTCCTTAACGACTTTTTTGATGGTGCAACTTCGAAAGTTCAATAGTAGGAAAACTGCCTTCTCTGAGAATGTACATCTAGCTAATCTGATTACTTTGATGATTCCTTTTTGGTCGGGAATGTGGCATTTTCAAAGAATAGAGTCTCTTCCATCCCAAAAGGAAAAATATGTTGAAAGATATTTTGAGCATCTGGACGATGCACTTGTAACCACCCAAAGGATTGTTGTAGAATTTGATGCATCCGTTTATCAAATCAGCTATTGCGCTTTCCTATTATTTTTGACAACTGCCTTCCTTTTAATTTGGAATACCATCTACTTGGCAAGAAAGTCAGAACAGGATTCCGACGAGGCCTAGGCTTGTACCTTTTCTCTTTTGCTGGTCACAAAGCTCGCCAAACGCTTCATGGCTTCTTCCAAATTGGCTTTCGAAATGCCGGGAAAAACCAAACGATATTGCCCTTTTTTGGCATGACCAAAGCCATCAGAAGGGGTCAATAGTATTTTCGTTTGCTCATAGAGTTCCATCCATAATTGGCTCTCGGCGGCGGCACTAGGTGCAGAGAGAAATTCGGAAAGATCAATCCAGACAAAAAGGCTTCCCCTTGAGGGCGCATAGGGTACTTGCATTGCCTTGAGGTATTTGACGACTACCGCATAAGAGTTGGTCAACAACTCTTGATTTTTACGAATGTAGTTGGTCATAAATTCGGCATCTTCTAAGACCAATTGGAAAAGCCATTGCGTATAATTTGAGGCCAAATGAGGCGCACTCAAATTGTTGAAGGCTTGTAAAAACGGAGCATTGTGGCTATGTAAAACACCGACGCGAAAACCCGAGGCCCCTAAATCTTTGGATAAGGCATACCACAGATGTAAGTACTCGCTTTTCCGCTTACTCATGAGTTGAGCAAAAGATTGAAAGGTCCGTTGTTGCGGATAGTCTTCGGTGATTATCGGATGTTTGGTGTTGATAATGGAAAGGCCATAGATTTCATTGACGACCAAATGAATTTGATGTTGTACACACCAATCGGCAATTTCTTCTATTATTTGGTGATCATACAGCCCCCCAGTTGGGTTGTCGGGGTTGGTAATCACCAGTAGGCGAAAGCGCTTGCCTTGCTTTTCGATATCGGCCTTTGCTTGTTCCAAATGACAGATGCGAAGGGCCGGTTCGTGATAAATTTCGTGGAGCTCCCGATGGGTAATGAGGTCGTATCGCTCCATTTGGGACTTATTGCCAATATCTTGTTTGTAAACGGGGTAGCAAGGCGCTGGAAAAACGGCGACGTCTCTGCTATCGCCCAAGATCCAGGAACTGATTTCGACAATGGCAGTGGCACCTGCGGCAACGCCAAGCGTTTGGGCCTCAATGGGACATTTGCATAAAAATTGACTAATAAAATGAGCCAGCGCCGCTCGAAAATCGGGGGAACCCAAGCAGGAAGTGTAATTCGAAACCCAGTTGGGAATAGGGTGCTGACGAGTGAGGGCCTCCATCTTTGATTTGAGGAAGGGCCAGCTGAGCTTGTTTTCTGCCATATTTAGGGGCAGCGCTCCACCTGGATTGTCCGTCGCATGATATAAATCATTTTGCGCGGCTTCGTAGAGCTTCATATCAACACGTAATACGGTATTGGCAACTTGTTGACCCCGCTTGGAGAGGGAGGCTTTTTCGTCCATTGTTTTCCATACTTTAGATCCCTTAAGGTAATGGAATTTTACAAACTTTCTGGCCTTTAACTTGTTTTCTTTTTGGTAAAAAAATGCTTTTTATTCAATTCAACTTTTAGCAATGCAATTGACTCTTACTACTAAAGTAGACGGACATTATCGAGAAGTTATGGAACGGTTTGATCGTCAACTCTTTGAAGCTCTAAAACCCCCAATGGCCAGTATGTCTATTTTGGCTTTTACCGGATCGAAAAAAGGTGATCGCGTTCACATTCGTTTCGAAAGTCCAATCCAAGCGGAATGGATTAGTGAGATTACGGAGGATGAAATCAATGACAAAGAGGCTTTTTTTGTGGACGAAGGGGTACAACTGCCCTTCCCCCTTAAATATTGGCGACACAAACACATTGTTCGAAAAATTGACGAGACGAGCTCCTACATTATTGATGACATTCAGTACGAAGGTCCCAATACTTTGGTGAGCTTTTTACTCTATCCAGCAATGTACATCGGTTTTGCACCACGCAAAAAAGTGTATCAGCAATATTTTAAAACGCTATTTGCCTAAACTTACCATTTACCATTATCATTGGCCAAATCTTCGGTGGGAATGACCTGGATGACATCCCATTGCTCAACAATGATTTCATTCTCTAAGCGGTAAAGATCGAAATAGGCGTATCGATCGTCTGTTGCACCACTCAGGTCTGGTCCCTCTGCCATAACCAAGGCAAAAT
>JBCCSR010000595.1:0-4390 GCA_039199865.1 Bacteroidota bacterium | reverse complement strand
GTGTGGTTTCCATCAATTTAAGTTGGGCTCAAGTAATACTTGAAACCAACTCCGTATCCAACTCAATTTTCGGAGAGGTCGAAGTGAATAATGTGCCTGAACTCAATTCTCAGGAATTGGATTTTAGCCCGATTTATTTCGATGATGGGCTTTTGATTACTTCCACTAGAGTATCTGCTGCCGAGAGAGGAGGCTGGTTTCAGAGACCTTACACTGATCTCTTTTACGCGGCCAAATCCCCAGATGGGACTTATGACACCCCAGTTACTTTGCCTCCTGAAATCAATACTAAATTTCATGATGGCGTTGCCGCGACCAATGCCGATGGAAGTGTCCTTTACTTTTCCAGAAATGATAAACGGCCTACTGGCTTTGCTAAGAAGAAGGTTCGACTAAAAATCTATTGGGCTGAGCGGCGTGTTGGCAACTGGTCGGTAGCAACGGAATGGCCATTCAATTTGGAAAAATATTCAACTTGTCATCCTAGCCTTAACGAATCGGGTACAGTGATGTATTTTGCTTCTGATCGGCCGGGCGGCTTTGGTGGTATGGATTTGTATGTCAGTCGATTTTTGGAAGGTCAATGGCAGGCGCCCCAAAATTTGGGAGCAGCGGTCAATTCCAGTGGCCATGAGTTATTTCCTTTCATTGCCAATGACGGACAGTTGTATTTTACTTCTGATGGTCATGAGGGCATGGGTAAGTTAGACTTGTTTATTGCTACACCCAAAAGGGGAACTTGGCAAGTGCAAAACCTTGGAAAACCCTTTAACAGTCGGAAAGATGATTTTGGCTTTGTGATGCATGCCGATGGTACCGAGGGCTTTTTTGCTTCTGATCGCGACGGAGGAATGGGGAAGGACGATATTTATGCTTGGTCGCTTATTCAGCTGGAGCCACCTCTAACGAAGGTAACGGCTCCTGCGTTCAAAAATATGCAGGCCGATAAAATTGTTTATGGTAAGAAATTGATCAAGGTGGTCGATGCCCAAACCAACCGACCACTAGAACAAGTCAAAGTGGTCATTTCAGAAGCCAACAAACCAGGAAAAGTAATTCGCTATTATACAGATGCCAATGGTCTTTTTGATTTCAATTGGGATTCGACGAGTAAGTATTTCTTTTCTACTGCTAGAAATGGTTATGCTGGGTTCAGTAAAATTTTGACTCCAAGTGACATGCTAGGAGATCAGGAACTGTTGATTCGTTTGGATCGAAACGCTTCCGACGAAGTTGTTTTAAAGCCAGACCCTCAAAGCTCTGAAGTCTTTAAATTTGCTCCTCAAACCGAGGTCAAGGACAATGCTTTGACTCAAGAGATAGACGAGTATTTCATGAATCAAAATAAAGAGACCTTTTCGGAAGGGCAGCTGGTACAGCTAGACAATATTTACTATGCATTCAATGAATATTTGCTTGAGGCGGCGGCCAAGAAGGAGCTCTTAAAAGTAGTGCAGTTGCTCTCAGATTATCCGAAAATGGAGATTGAGCTCAACGCACATACCGATGCAGTGGGAAGCGCAACTTACAATCAGTGGTTGTCAGAGCAAAGGGCAGAAGCGGTCGTTTCCTTTATTGTCGACAGTGGAATTGCTGCCCATCGAATCAGTGCAAAGGGCTATGGTGAAAGTCAATTATTAAATCATTGTGGAGCGGAAGTCAATTGTAGTTCAGCCGAACAAGCATTGAATCGGCGAACGGAGTTTTTAATTAAAAAAGTAGGCCCAAAAATCGTCAGCAGTCCATCTGTTGGAGAGCAGTGGAGTCGTCCCAGTACTGTTCAGGCGGTGCAAGCCAAATCAACGGGCAATGCGATGATGATGTTGATGAAACCCATTTATTACGATTTTGGACGAGAGCAACTGTGGAGCACTGCGAAAGAGGAGTTAGATAAAGTGGCGGGCTTACTCAAACGACATCCTGGAATGAAGATTCGAGTGTTATCGTATACGGATGTCATCGGAACAAAAAGCTATAATCTAAAATTATCTCATCGTCGAGCCCGGATCGCTGCCGAGTACCTCAGACAACACGGCATTGGGGCCTCAAGAGTGGATTTCAAGGGTATGGGAGAAAGCCACATCAATAACCATTGCGGGGAAGGAGTCGCTTGTAGTGCTGCGGAAAGACGGATGAATCGAAGAACGGAGATTCAGATTCTTGACCCCGGTGGGGCAGAGCTGGCAATACAAAACGAAAAATAACTCGTAGTTTTCTACGAAAACTGTCTTTGGAGAGAGGGATTTTACTTCGGTAAGCTCCCTCTCTTTCGTTTTGGTGGAGACCAAGTCAGACTAAGGGATTCCACTAAATCGGTATCATATTTATTGATTTCTGCTTTTTTCACTAAATTTGTTGTATTCGGTGAGGTTTTGTAACAGATAATCAATTTTTGTTATGGAATATAATTTGATAGAATAGATAATATTCCTTCCCCCTTATATTTGTTAGACTTCCCCCCACGAAAAAACTGGTTAATTATGAATATGTTGCGTCTACTGGGCTTGCTCCTTTTTCTGAGCACCAGTATTTCATCAAGTGGGCAGGATTCTGCTTTAATTCACAATAAGGTTGTAAAGAAAGATCACAACAAGGACATTAAGTCTGTCTTTGGAAAAGTGGACATTGGCAACCTAAAAGTGATCAATTCTGAGGACTTAGACTACAGTGCCTCTCTAGTTGGCGACGGGGTCATTTTCACTTCTACCCGTTCGCATCATCAGCAAAAAGAAGAAAAGAAAAGAAAAAATTGGAAAAAGAAGTTGTCTACCCTGTTTTATGCCCAACTCGGTGAGGATGGAAAATTGAGACGACCTTCGCCACTGCAAGGAGAAGTCAATGATCGACATCACGAGGGCTCTGCTTCCTTTACCAAATCGGGCGATAAAATGTATTTTAATCGCAATGCAGCCAAAAAGAACAAAAAGGGAGTGGTTCACCTCAAAATATATTCCGCTACCAAAATGGAAGGCATGTGGACGGATGTAAAAGAATTGTCCCTCAATGGTGATAACTTCTCTTCGTGTCATCCCAGTATTTCTGCTGACGGAAAACGCCTGTATTTTGCATCCAATCGAAAGGGAGGATTTGGTGGAATGGATATTTATGTTTCTTACTTTAAAAGAGGACAATGGGGAGAACCCATCAACCTAGGACCGCTCATCAATTCTTCTGGAAATGAAGTTTTCCCTTATATTGCTGAAGACGGCATTCTCTATTTTTCTTCAGATTCTCAAGGAGGAATGGGAGGGCTCGATATTTTTAGAAGCAAGAAGTTAAACGATAGTGATCGGAGTTGGAAACACAAGCAAAACATGGGACATCCCTTCAATTCTAAAGAGGATGATTTTGGCTTTTTTGTCAACAAGGAATGTTCTGCTGGTTTATTTACCTCTAGTCGTTCTGGAGGAAAGGGAAGAGATGACATTTATTTTTGGCAGCTCAAGGAAAAACCTATTTTCCATGCTCAAAATGAAGTACCAGAAAAACCCACTGTTCCAGCACTTCCATTGGATGCTGATGTCATTGCCATAGAAGATCAACACATAGAAATTGGACAGTATTAGGATTCGATAGTACATCAAAATACATTCGATGACCTACATTCAAAAACTTGAATTTAGGTCATTGTTTTTTAGGAGGCCAACTCCATATCATTTCTCTTTCTACTAGACTTTATGACAAATGATATGGTAGGTGAGAAAATAATTTTCTCCTTTTTGCAGTTTATGTTTTTGTTGTTTAATTATTTGGAATGAAGCTGGGCTTAAAGCCTCCTGCTCCTTGACGAGCACCAAGTAATTAAACAATTTTTTTTTGAATCAACACCAAATCTAAAAACCATGACAGATTTTAAAAATGGGCTAATAAAAGGATGCTTCGGGATATTTTTATTATTGGGGGTGTCGGCATGTAGTGACACCTTATCCGATGAAACATTTGATAACTCAGAGATTGTGTTGCTCCTGATAGATGAAGATGGCATCGATAATAATGCGCAACCCAACGATTTTTCCGCTGAAGAAGTCAATGATCAATTGGCTGCAATTGGGCTTCGAAATGAGTTGACCTACTTCAAAGATCACCCGGGAGAGCTACTCGATCTTTACAGTGGGCAAGTTGGAGATGAAGGTTGGTTTGCCATAAAGACCATACCTACCTCTTGGCAGAATACAGGACCTACCAATAATGGAACACTTAACTTTTTGACGCCGGGTCCTGGACTTGGGAGTAGTTCAGACACCAATAATGATCCTGAGGCTTTGCTTACTGACATTGCTGATGTTACTCCTTTGAGAGCAACGGGTCTGACCATGTTGAAAGGCAAAACAGTCATCGCAGTGGTTTATGACGATGACCTAAGTATCAACTATGCTCCGCTTTCTGGAAG
>JBCCSR010000594.1:0-4392 GCA_039199865.1 Bacteroidota bacterium | reverse complement strand
TGGATCCGTAAATATTCCAACATCTGAACGATAGGCCCGATAAACGCCCCCCGTTCCTTGTCCCATAACCGAATAGATGTCTGGAGTAGAAATAGGGTTACCTAGGTTGGGGGTGGCGTGGTAGAGTGGTCCCTCTTTTTCTCGATTAAAGTCCAATAAAAATTTGTCTTCTTCTCCTAAATTTTCTAAATGAAAATAACCATATGCTGGAGCACTTGTCCAAACATTTCGATGCTTTAGGCTTTGTTTCATAAATCTCAGTTCCATACCTGCACCAATTCCCGTCATAAACACAGGTGTTCCTCCTATTTCAAAACCTCCTGTAAAGTTCAATCCTCTGTACGGCATGGCCACTTGTGGGGAATAAGAAGATTTTCCAAAGGTATAGTTCGCCGTAGTAGGGATGTAAATATTAGTACTCTTAGTACTGTTTGGATCGCTACTACTATCCGTTGTCTTTCCTTTATTTTTAGGAATTGTCCTCACCGCCGCAAATCCCAAAGATAAATTCTGGGCGCCATGCAATGAATTGACTCCAAAAGAAAGTTGAGCGCTTTTTAGGCCTTTCTTTACGTTACCGAAAGAAAACGAAGGTTGAAATGTTGCCCCCTCCGAAGTATTATAGTTAAAGTCTAGTCGTCCCTGATAATCGTTTCCCTTGCTACTCAAATATTTCAAGCCTGGTGCAAAATTAACCCCCATATTCCACCCCTTATAGTTGTTGTGCATGACCCTTAGCCCTAGACCAAGGGTTATATTAGTCCCTGTAGAAGGATCATCTGCTGCCTTTTTAGTATCCCCTGTTGTCTTTTTCTTCTTCCCAGCCACCTCAACATGTCCATTGATCCCAAACTGCCAAGTCCGATTGTCCTTCATATCCATCTTCCGCTTCACCTCATCTCCACTAAAATCATCCGGAAAACCACGCATGGTCCTGGTAATGGCGCCGTGGTTCAAACTCCAGCCTAGACCAACCCAGCTGGCTTCTTGATCCATAGTGATGCCCGAGTGATAAGACAGATTGAAGGGATAGCCCCCATCGGGACCAGGCAATTCAAACAAGGGAATATTGTAGGTGAAATCTCCGGAAAAGAGGTCCACCATTTGGGTGGTGCCTACGGGTTCAAATTCGTTGAACTCGGGTTGGGTGGGGCCCGAGGTGAGGGCCGATAAGGGCAGGGGAAAGCCCGCTTGGAAACTCATCAAAAAGACCATGGCCATCACCACCTTATGACGGAAATTGTATTTGGAGGAAGTATACATTAGAGTAATTTTAGATCGGGAATGTTAGTTAAATCTTTTGCGGTAATTTTGAGTTTTAGTGGACCCGTTCCCAAAATGGGGCTGTCCAAAATAAAGGTGCGGTCCTTGGAGGGCTCCGACTTGGGGGCTTCAAAAGCCAGGACGAAAGTCCGGTGAGGCGATAGATCAAAGGAGCGCTCAAAATGGTAAAGCACCGGAGCGAGGGTATCTTGTCCCTGCAACAAACGAATGTTTTCTTTCATTTGAAAAGACAAATAATACAAGCGCTCTTGCTCCTCCCCTGGATCATTGACGCGGTAAGTTGTGATGTCTTGCCCCGGCAATTTGGGCAGGCTGATTTTTAAATTGTAATACTGCAAACCCGCCAATTCTTCGAGTCTTTTTTGGTAGACTGCTTGCTCAATTTGATTGCTCCGCAATTCGTTGGCAATGACATAAGCATGCGGCTTGTATTGTAGCTCGACCTTCAAGGGGCCAACGGTTTTGCTTTTGGTCAACCCGTGGGCCGGATGATTGACATAGCGAACCAAGTCGACAGGCAGTACTTGTTGCTCGCAGGATAAAAACAGCAGACCTGCCAAAACGAGAAAAATGAGATTAAATGCCTTCATAGCGTTGGTTGATGTAGTTTAAAACTTGAGGACTGATGTTTCTTTGATCACAACCATACATCAAAGATCCGTTGCCGGAGGTGCCGTAAATGTAATCGTATCCATTGGCTTCTCCGTATTCGATGACGTACTGATTGATTTGTTGCCAGACTTCTTCGGCATACTGTTGGTCTTGTTGCTGGTATTGGTCGGCAAAATTGCGTTGCAATTGGTAATAATTGCTCTGTTGTTGATTGAGCTTGGCCAATACGGCTTTACCCGTTTGGGGCGTTACTTTCTTCTGTAGACTCGTGATGTCCATCGCCAGAGAATCCATAATGCCCTTTTGCTGGTTTTCAAAATAGAGCAGACGATTGGCCAACTCTTTTTTACCGTTAAAATTTTCGTAGAGATAGCCAAGGTCTACAAAAGCCGTCTTAGGGGTGTTTTTCCACAGTAGGAACAATGCACCTAGGCCAATGACAATGGCCAAAGTATTGATGGTCCACAGTACTTTTTTCATGTGATTCGTTTTTATGGTATAGAAATAAAAGGATTTATAGCACTTTAAATCGCAGGTAATAGATTTCTCCTTTATTGGCTCCGTTGACTTCCAACACGTAATATGCGTTTTGAACTAGGCCCGTAGGAAGTTTTAGGATTTGCCAATTGACACCGTATTGATTGTCCAAAATTGACGTATTGGCAGGAGTTTGGGGAACTCTAAACTGGTCGTAAATCTTGTATTCGATCTTATCGTTTTGATTGACGACAATCGCATAATCTTCAATGTATTTAAAACAGAGGTAGCCATCTTTTGCCGGGACATAAGCGGCATCCAATTGCTTTTTGAGTTGCGTGAATTCACGGGGACGAACCAATGGAAATTTTAATTGAATCTTGGGCTTTGTATTTTGATTGGCCGTCGCTTCGATTACCTCCAAGCGAGAATAAAGTGAAATACTGGGCTCCAAAGTTCCGGTAATCTCCGTTCCTCCCGAACTGTAGCGGGTTCCATTTTGGACGTAGTAAATTTTGTTCAATGTCCTTTCAATTCGAAAAACATCCCCATTGACATAAGCACCAACATTGGTCCCACTCGAACCATCATTGTTGAGGATAAAAACGTTGCCATTTTTCAACTGAATGGAAAATTGGGTATTGGCATTATTACTTTGCTCCAAGCTAAAGACCATTTCTTCGTCTATGCTAAAATCGTCAATCGTCAATTCGGCATAGCCATCTTGGAAGGCTTCGAGTTCTTTGAGCAGCACTTGTTCTTTACCAATTTCTCCGTATCGTAAATCCGTAGTATACCAAGCACAAATCTCCTGTGTTCCGGAAGTATTGGTCAAGTCAGCCTCCACTCTTTGTTGAGCAAGCATGGTCGTACTGCTCAACAGTAAAACACCCAGCAGAAGGATACAACACAAGTATTTCATCTTTTGATATTTTAATCGTTATCAAATCTCTGTTTACTGATCTTGTAAGTCGGCAATGATGGCCTGCATCTGTTCGATCTGTTGCTGTTGCTCCTTGATGGCTCCAATTAAGATGGGAATCAGAGCATTGTAGTTGACGGTCTTGTAGGTTTGAATTTCTGTTGCCTCAACAATTCCTATACTTTCATCTGGATTTTCAATATCAAAAGTAGCCGTCTCCACCTCATGGGAGACCTCCTTGACTAGATCTGGCAAAACAACTTCCACTTCTTGGGCAATCAAGCCATACTGATTGCCTTGTGGTAAACTTAAATCGTTATTAGTTAAAAAATTGAAGGTTTTGGGGGCTAGGTCAGTAATCAGCTCAAGGGCATTCTCTAATGTTTCGATATTCTCCTTGAGCTTTGCATCAGAAGGATTACCATTAATGGTGCCCGTAACATCTAAGTCTCCAGTAATTTTCACGTTTCCCAAAAAACGTCCGGCAAAACCGCTTCCTCCATTAATGGTGGCAAAAACACCGTACTTCGTTCCTGTTCCAAAGTTTTTTACATTAGCATACATACCGTAGACGGTACTACTGCCAGTTGTACTCGGTGAAATGATATTATTAGAACCAATAATTGTCTCTGAATCAAAGCCTGCAATAGAATTATGTGTCCCAATTTTATAGCCCGTCCCGGAATTAGAAATAGAGTTCACTGTTCCAATTACATTATTAGAAGAGGAAACATTGACATTATTGAATATTCCTCGTACCCCAGAAGTGTGGTAAGACGCGTTTGCGTCTTGAAATACTTCGTTCATGAGTCCAAATAAAGAGCCATTTCCTTCACCACTAATTTTGTTTTCAATCCCGCATTTGTTAATCCCTGTAAAATTATTTTCCAGTTTCAGTGAAAAGCTATTGTCAGCATTCATTACTTTCAACTTCGAATTATCCGTATCCGAAGTTCCAATACCTATCCTCATCACTTTCTACCTTCACCTGGGCTACAGCCCAATGAGCGAATCCAAAAACCAAAAACAGTAAAAGAAATAAACGAGTGAGCTGAAAAACCATTTTCATTTTTTTTCAATTTTATGCTTAATAAATA
>JBCCSR010000593.1:0-4393 GCA_039199865.1 Bacteroidota bacterium | reverse complement strand
GGTATCTATCCTTTGCCACGCAGTAAGAAACAGTAATGACTTTCTTTGGTTTAAGATATGCCAACCATTTAATGGACATTATGCTAAAATTATTCGCAGGCCCTCAGATAATCTTTTGCTACTGCTACAAAAATTTCAGGATAATGTTTGATGGGTACAATCAAAACTACAAATTAAACAAACTATGCTCAACGCTATCTCTCCAATTGACGGACGCTACCACAGCAAAACCAAAGAACTCAGTGAATACTTCTCTGAATATGCTTTGATCAAATACCGAGTTTTTGTCGAGATTCAATATTTTATTGCACTGGTCCAGCATCCCCTACCCGAGCTCAAAGCGTTCGATCCGGAAAAAGTAGATTTGCTCAATAACATTTTTGAAAATTTCAATTTGACAGACGCCATTGAAATCAAGAAAATTGAAAGTGTGACCAACCACGATGTAAAGGCGGTTGAATACTACCTCAAACAAAAGTTCGATGAAGCCGGAATCAGCCAATACAAGGAATTCATCCATTTTGGCCTGACTTCACAAGACATCAATAATACGGCTACGCCTCTCCTACTCAAAATGGCCATCGACCAAGTGTATCTTCCTCTATACAAAAAACTAAAAGCCAAGCTAGATGATTTGGCCATGGAATGGTCAGGCATCCCCATGTTGGCTCGAACCCACGGACAGCCCGCCTCCCCGACCACGCTGGGCAAAGAGTTTAAAGTCTTTACCGAAAGATTGGATGTTCAACACAAAATGCTATTGCAGGTTCCTTTTAAAGCCAAATTTGGTGGCGCCACTGGCAATCTCAACGCCCATTACGTGACCTATCCAACGATTGATTGGAAAGCCTTTAGCGACCACTTTGTCAATGAATACCTCGGCTTACAACGCTCTCAGTATACTACCCAAATCGCTCACTACGACAATATTGCGGCATTGCTACAAGCCATCAAACGCATCAACACCATTCTCATCGACTTGGCTCGGGACATTTGGACCTACATCTCGATGGATTACTTCAAGCAAAAAGTCATTAAAGGAGAAGTGGGTTCCTCCGCAATGCCCCACAAAGTCAATCCCATAGATTTTGAAAACGCCGAAGGCAATCTCGGCTTGGCCAATGCGATCTTTACCCATTTGAGTGACAAACTCCCCATCTCCCGCCTCCAAAGAGATTTGACAGACAGTACCGTCATCAGAAATTTTGGCGTGCCCTTCGGACATACCATTATTGCGTTTAAAGCCATCCTTAAAGGATTGGATAAATTGCTGCTCAATGAGGCCAAACTGAGGGAGGATCTAGATAACAACTGGATGGTCGTCGCAGAGGCCATTCAAAATATCCTCCGAAGAGAAGGCTTTGATCAACCCTACGAGGCCCTGAAAGCCTTGACCCGAGGAAAGGCCAAAGTTAGCCCGGAAGACATCCATGAATTCATTGAAGGTCTGGACATTAGCGAAATCATCAAAGAAGAATTGAAACTGATTAGCCCCCACAATTATATTGGGCTAATTTGAAAGCAATAAATTGTGGATCATCTCGGACATCGGTAGCTGTCCGGCATCTTTGGAAGTGGAGTTGTAATGGATCTTACCCAATTTATCAATCAAAAATAAAGCGGGCAAGCGTTTGACTTTGTACAACTTGGCAATCGTTGATTGATAAACACCGGCAGAGTCCGCAATCAAATGTACCCCCTCGATGCCCTGCTGGCGAACAAAGCCCTTCCAACTGTATTGATCCCTATCGAGGGAAACATAAACAAAGACCACCTCTTTATCTTTAAACCTACGCTTCCATTCTTTGCTGTTGCGAAGGGAATAGACACAGGGAGGACACCAGGTGGCCCAAAAATCGAGATAGACCAGTTTTCCTCTAAAATTGTCTAGCCTGACCTTACGGCCATTTAAATCGGTCAAGGTAAAATTGGGCGCTTCCTCTCCCTTTAACAACCCTTTTGCTTCGTTGTAAACCGTTCTTAACACATCGGTATAAGTATCGTAATTGCAGGCTTCCAAGAACGCTCTGATTTCAGCACCAGCTTGCTGCGCTTTTCCTCTTCGACAAATCATAGTGTACAATTTAGCCTTGTAATAGTACAATGGACGACCGTGCAAATACTTTTCAGCCAATTGAAACTCTGTTAAGCCCACATTTTCCTTTTGCTCTTTTTGGTAATCAAAAAACTGGTCGAGAAAATAGGTGTAATAAGTATTGGGTAAGGCATCCTCGCTTACCGTTGCAATCTCCTCAAGATATGCGTAGTAGCTTGGACTCAAATTCAGGGGCCCCTCTAGGTTTTGGTGTAGCGGATATTCCCAGGGATAATTTAGAAGATGGTAAGCATACCAATAGTCAATATTTGCTTGCGCATAGGCCTTGAAGGAAGGGCTGTAGCGACCTTGTTCCAGCTGGGTTTTGAGGAAGGTAGATTTCGTTTCACGACTGCTTTTTAAAAAAGAGGCAAAAGGGAGGGCCAGGGAAGTTTTGACCTCTTCTTTTAGTTTTTCCTCAATCTCCTGAAAGGCGATTTGTGCTTGATGTAGATACGCGTTGGCGGCCGCCCCTTTTCCTTGATACCTCAGGGTATTGACAAAGTCGGTAGGATCAAATTCGATTCGCAGATCATCTCCAGGTTCCAAATAAATTTCGGCTTTTTCCAAGCCGTAATGCAAATGGCCGATGCTTGGTTCGAGCAATTCTAACTTTAGTTGGAATTGCCTTTTAGAATCTACGTTTAATGGATGTTCTATTTCCATAAACTGAATTGGATCAGAATACAGTATTAGTTTGAGCGAATGCGTCGGTACCTGAGTCAACTGCCCGTAGAGTTGAGTCGGCATGCCTTGTCGATCCATCGGCGCTGAAGCAATGTCGACAAAACCTTGATTTTCTGACGGAGCGGGGATGAGCGTGGAATTGGCCTGAAGGGGAGGGGCCTTTTCAATCGTATCTATTATTATGGATGCAATGACGGGGACCTCAATCAAAGAGCTGGTATCCAAAGCTACTTCACGATCATTTCTTTCCCTAATTATCGGTTCTTTTTGGGGCCTCTGGCTGATGATTTTCGGAGATTGGATGATCCGATAAATGTACGCTCCATAGACCACTTCTTCTTTTTGCGGGTTTCTCAATGCCAATTGGTTGCCCAGAGCTGCTTCAATAATTTGATCGTATTTTTTGTAAGGGTTGTTGATCAAAAAATCAGCTACTTCCGCTTTCAGCGTATCCATTTCTTCGACGTGACTTCGCCAATAAATTTGATTGGCAACGGTATGGTACAAGGCTTTCCCCGACAAATAATTGCGCGCATTGAGGTGACGACTATTCTTATCCAAAGTTGGCAACAATTGAATTTCATCTAAGGCGCCTTCTTTTTCAAACTGTAATCCAACACCTATCACCCAACCTTCAATCCCGTTCGGCGTACGTATTTTGTACCAATATTCTTCGTGTAGTGCTTCCTTAATTAAAACTTTGGATTTAAAATTCGACCTTTCTCCCAAATATTTCAAACGCGTCCCTTTGTTGAGTTCCGTTAGCACAGGTTCTTTTTCAGGCTGAGCCAAAACAAAAATACTCGGTACCTCTACCAGAATGCCCGTTGTCTCAAAATTAGCTGGAATGGAGTCGGCAAGCAGTTCATTCCGAAAATTGAGGTATTGTTCGAGAAAAAATAGGTACTGTCGATTGCCTAAAGCTTGATCATTGGACAGGAGGATTGAATTGAGAAAGGTGTAATAACTGGAAGGCAATTTCATGGGAACCTGATCTCCGGTGGAAATGGGTTTTTCCACGCGGTAACGCAGCAAATAATACGCCCACCAATAGTCATTTTCTGCCGAAAGGTAACTTTCAAAAAAAGAAGAGAATTGCCTTTTCTCAGACAACCGATAATCCCGATAAAAAGCCCATTTTCGCTGCCAAAGATCATCCATGAAACGTCGAAAGTCAACGGCTTTTCGCTGTGCCATTTCGTAAAGCAAATTGGCCTCATCCCATTGAGTAAACTGATGGTTGAAATCCCGCAGATAATTATTGTGAGCACTTCCTGTTCCGGCAAAAGTCAAATTCTGCGGAAAAGCATTACCATCAAATTGAAGGAATAGACTATCGCCTGGCTCAATGTACAACGGAATGCTTTGTCCACGATAACTAAATATTGCCGTGGTGGCTTCTACCAATTGAAAACTCATAGAAAACTGGCGATTCACATCCAGAGGAACCCGGTACAACTCCTCATCGAAAGAGATCAGATCACGGTAAAAATGAAGCCCTACTTCATCGGTTTGACTATTGAAGACTTCACCACAAACCAGGGTAATTTTTCCTTCAGTGGCAAGGGGGTTTTCTTCCGCACCAGAGGCTTGTCCCGATACGGTGTTGAT
>JBCCSR010000592.1:0-4401 GCA_039199865.1 Bacteroidota bacterium | reverse complement strand
CTGATAGCCTTGATCGTAAGAAGAGGGGCCTTCGCCAACAAAAGACGACCAATCCCGAATGCCCTTGGCTCGGCTTTCATTGGTCAGTAATTCCTGCCGAATGTAGTTTTCAATTTTGGCGACAACCTCTTGGGTCCGCTCAATTTTAGTGCCCAAAGGCAAGTTCATGTCCAGCGTGATCAGATTTCGGTCGCTATCCGGAAAAAAGATAAAAGGCAAATTACCAAAGAGCGACAAGCTAGCGATAAACATGGCGACGATGGTCCCAATCGAGAGCAAGGGAAATCTCAAAGCCGCTTCGATGATCTTTCGGTAGCCTCGATTAAGGCGGGCAAAGAGGCCCGTCTCTTCCACAGATTCGTCTTTCGGATCAACTTTAATAAAGCGCTCTCCAAAAAAGGGGATCATCGTCATGGCTAAAAGCCAAGAAGACAAGAGCGCCAAAGAAATGACCACAAACAAAGGACCCATAATTTCTCCCATCGTATTTTCCGCTAGATAAAAGGCCAAAAAGGCGGCAGAAGTCGTCAAGGAAGATACCAAAAGCGGGACCAATAATTCCCCACAAGCAGCAATCGCTGCGGGAAATGGTTTTAAGCCTTCTTCCATTTTCACCATCATGGCTTCGGAAACGACAATGGCATTGTCCACCAACAAGCCCAGCGCCATAATCAAAGCAGCTAGGGAAACCTGGTTGAGCCCCACCCCAAATAAGTACATCAGCCATAAAGTCATCACCATCGCCATGGGAATCAAACTGGCCACGACCATCCCCGTTCGGATACCCAAAAACAAAAGCATGACAACCAACACGATACCTACGGATTGATAAACACTACTCAGAAAGTCAGTCACTTTTTTGTCTACATACCGATCTTGAGCTGCCATTCTAGCCACCTCCATCCCTATGGGAAGCCGATTGTTGTATTGCATCACTTTTTCGTCCAACAACTGCCCCAGCCGAATGATGTTGGCTTCATCCTTCAGGGAAACGGCAATGGCGATGCCTTCTTGTCCGTTGATGCGTACCAGTTTTTCTGTAGGCGTTTTGTACGTACGAGTGATGCTGGCGATGCTGCCCAACTCTAGCTTGCTGCCGTTAGGCAGCGTCAAAATGGTTCTTTTCAAATCTTCGATCGATTCGAAATTTCCGCTTGGTTCTAGCGTAATGCGTTCGTCTCCCAGGCCAATTTGCCCACCCGAAAACACAATGTTAGTCGTTGCAATAAAGTTTTGCAACATCCCCGAGGAAAGCCCCAATTCTGCCAATCGAGCATTGTCAAACTCGACGTAAATCTGTTCTTCTAAGATTCCTTTCAACTCTACTTCTGCGGCATCATCCATTTTGACAATATCATCACGGATAAACTCTGCTTGATCTTTTAGCTCCGTATTCGAGAAACCATCCCCAGTCAAGCCCAGCATAATGCCGTACACCGTTCCAAAGCCATCGTCATTGATATTGGGCGGCCTTGATCCGTCGGGCAAATCATTCTGTAGGGCATTGACTTTTCGACGCAATCGATCCCAAACCGGCTGTAAGTCGGCCTTTTGAATATCTGGTTTTAGGTTAACCGTAACCACCGATAGCCCCGTTCGACTTTCACTGGTTACATCGTCTAGCTCGGGTAACTCTTGAGCGACTTCTTCGATCTGTTTGGTAATCAATTGTTCCACTCGCTCCGGAGAAGCTCCGGGAAATTGCGTCACAACGGTAGCAATTCGAATGGTAAATGGAGGCATACTATCTCTAGAAAGATTGCTGTAAGAAGTAATGCCCATAACGAGGATAACAATCAGAATCATCAGGGTTACCCTAGTATTTTCCAATGCAAATTTTGTGATGTTCATCTTTTTGGTTTTGGTTGTTTTGTACCTGCACTTAAGCCACCAGTGGTGTACGAATATAAGGGCCTATTCTTCCATCAATCTCACTTTCATCCCATCCAGCAAGTTGTTCAATCCGGCCGTGGCCACCAAATCTCCATTGCTCAAACCCGATTTGATTTCAAAGCCCGCAGTGGTGAGTACACCAATTTGGATCGTTTTCTTCTTGGCAATATAATTGGCCCCTTCCTTGACCAAACCAAAAACGAAATGACCTTGATTGTCTTCTCCTACCGCTGCCGTTGGTGCCACCATTTTCTGTACTTCCTTGCCGCCACTACTAAAATTAAATCGAACATCTGCAGTCATCCCCGGACGAATGTCTTTGGTCGGTCGATCGATTCTCACGGTGACAGGATAGGTGGATCCTCCCAAAGAACTAAAGCCCACCTCGTAAACCTTTCCCGTAAAGGTTTGATCCGGTAATGAAGAAAAAACAACGTTTACCATTTGGTCTTTTTTCACTTTCGAAATAAAAACTTCGGGAATCCCAACCGAAATCTCCGGTTTGCCCATCGCACTGACAGTTGCAATGGGTGTTCCAGAAGCAACCAGCTCATTTTCCTCAACCATAACGGCCGTGATGATGCCCGAAAATGGAGCCAATAGATTGGAATAACGAACCTGGTTTTGTGCCGATTCTACTTGCTTTTCCGCAGCATTGGCCTGTGCAAGAGCAGCGTTGTAGGAGGCTTCCGCCAATTCCAAAGCGGATTTAGCTTGTTCAAATTCGCTGATGGAAACACTATTGTTTTCGTACAACTTTTCAATTCGTTGATAAGTCGCCTTTGAATTGACCAGCTGGGATTTGGCACTCTGAATTTGGGTTTCGGAAGATTTATTATTGGCCACAGATTGTTGGTACTGCACTGAATAATCCGTTTGATCAATTTTTGCGAGCAACTGTCCGGACCTAACCAAGTCCCCCACCTTGACATTAAGACGGGTGAGGGTTCCTCCAACTTTAAAACTCACTTTTGACTCCTTACTCGATTGAGCAGAGCCCGAAAAGGTTTCTACCAAGGCATCACCACTCATGATGATTTCCCCGAATTTGACGGGACGAATGGTTTCTTCGACAACCGGTTTGGTTTCCTCTCCACAAGCCACGAATAATAGCGCAAAAAGGAAGAGCAGCATATTGTTTTTCATTTTATGTTGGTTCATTGTTTTAATTTTGATTCATGTAAGTTTGCATATCCTGGAAAAAGGCATCTCTTTCGGCGGTGTTCGCCAAGAAGTTAAAATAGCCAATGGAGCGCTCCAAGTTGAGGAAATCCAAGATAAAGGTAAAGACGGCATTATCGGAGTTGAGCTCTGTTGCTTGAGCATTGTTTTGTGCATCAATTAGGGTGGTAATATTGGTTTGCCCTGCCGAGTAAGCATCTTGAACAATTTGATAATTTTTACGCGAAGCATCTGCCGCTTTTTGGGCCAACTCCATCCGGGAATAAGAGGCACCTACCGTTTCGATATTGGCGCGAATCAACAATTCCAATTGGTTTTCCACATTCTTTCGATTGTCCTCCAATTGGATCAAATTGATTTTGGACTGTTCGATCAATTTTCTCCGCGAGTTTCCCTGAAAAATAGGATAAGAAACGCCCAGACTAACGTCCCAAGTCGTCGCTTTTTCAACACCGGGGAGACTTTCGGGGACATCGATTCTACCCAGTACCCGATTGGCGGTAGCATTTAGGCCAACGGTAGGCAAGTACATGGCTCTTTCCCGGGAAAGTTGTAAACGTTCTTGCACCTTTACCCCCAAGTCAATCTGAGCCAACTCCGGAAGCCGCTCCATCGCATAGCCCACCAGAAAGTCAGAAAATTTTTCCAAAGTACCATAATTATCAATCACATCTAGTCGGCTATCGGCAATGAGCAATGCGGAGGCTTCTAATGAAGCATCCTCGATTTCTACCGGTTCGTTGATGGGTCGATTGAGCAATTGGTTCAATTGAAATTTGGCCTGGCGCAAGCTGGCAAAAGCATTGTTGAGTTCAATATTGGCGTTGGCCAGTTCTGCCTCCCATCGATTGATATCAGAAGCTCCCGTGTAGCCGATGGCTTCCTTGGCCTTCGCGATATCAAAGTTTTCTTTATTGCGCTCTACATTTTGTTGCTGAATATTGAGGTTGCTCTTGGCAAAAAGAATATTCATGTAAGCACTGGTCACATCAATAATGACATCCAATTGGGTCTGCAAAAGGGCTTGCTCTTCACTTTTTTGGAGGAGCTTTTGGATGGTGACATTGGCCAATAGAGGTTCGGCAAAAACAGTTTGCGACAATTCCGCATTCAGCAACCAATTGGCCCGTCCTTGCGCTCCCTGTCGAGAGAGTGTCGTCAATTCATCACTGGCCGAAACCACAGTAGAGACATTGGCCTGTGGCAATAGATCTGCTTTCGCCAAATCAATTTCCGTCCCTGCGAGGCTGACATCCGACTGTTGGATGCGGATGCCCAAATTGCTTTGTAAGGCTTTGGTAATGGCACTGTGCAAAGTCAATTGAT
>JBCCSR010000591.1:0-4402 GCA_039199865.1 Bacteroidota bacterium | reverse complement strand
GTTCATTAGGCTATATAGCGCTGGGGTGTTCTGTGGGGTAGCTCCCAAGAAAAGAACAGGAAATTCCAGCAATTGAATGAGCTTTTCATTTTTGAAGAGCTTGCGAACATGTTTTGACATGGGTTGAAACAGTTGGAGTCGAAACAAACTTTTTAGTACACGCATGTCCGCAAATTCAAAGAGACTATGGCCCGGCTTGAATACAAACTCATTCATGCCCACTTCATACTTGTATTTTGCTTCGGCCAAAAAATGCTTGAGTTGCTGACTGCTACCAGGCTCGTATTGTTCGAACAGTTGATAGAGATCCTCCATCTGTGCAGGAATCTGCATTTCCTCTCCTTGACCAAAAAAGACGGTGTAGGAAGGGTCTAGTCTGTCTAGTTGATAGTAGTCTGACGTCTTTTTCCCGAAAAGGGCAAAATAATTGTCAAACACTTCGGGCATCCAATACCAGCTTGGTCCCATATCAAAGGTAAAGCCCTCCGCCATGAATTTTCGGGCTCGTCCTCCTGGTACTGCGTTTTTTTCTAAAATACATACTTCGTAACCTCGATTTGCTAGGCAGGTAGCTGCGCTGAGGCCGGCGAAGCCCGATCCAATGACAATTACTTTTTTGGGCAAGGCGGTACTTTTTGCTGAGTGAAAAATAAAGTTGGGTAACAGAGTAAGTTGTAGTTTTGTTTAACGTTTTGAGTGAAAACGTTAAACAAAACTGCGGCCAAAGCCGGGGACTTCATTCTTTTTTGACGGACCAAGCTTTGTAGCCACCACTTAAATCGTAAACTTCTTTGAAATCCATTTTTTTGAAGGCTTCCAAACTATTATTACTCCGTCTGCCGGTTCTACAATAGACGACTACGGGCTGCTCCTTTTTGAGCTGAGCGATATTCTCTTGAAAATTATTTTTGCGGAAATCGATATTCACTGCTCCTTCAATGTGTCCTTGTTCAAACTCTTTGGCCGTTCTGACATCGATTAGTTGAACCTCTGCTTGAGACTTTAGCATTTGGGTTAGTTTTTCGACGTCTACTTTGCTGTAGTTTTGAGATTCATCGCTGCTATTGCTTTGGCGATTCTGGCAGGCGAGAAGGCAAAGTAGACCTAGAAGTAAGCAGGTTTTTTTCATGGTTTAGGCAAATTATACATTTTCTAATGTCCGAATATAAAAAATCCCCACTTGCAGAACAAGTGGGGATGAGAATAATTCTTATTCGTACGAATTAGGCTTTACCACCTTGCAGTTCATCTTGCCAAGCTTTCAAGGCATCCCATTCTCCTTTTACCGCCATTCCAGCTTGTTGTGGCCAGGTAGTAGGATCGTGTACTTTATACCGACTCCCTGCTTCGGAGAGAATGTTTTTGATGTTTTCCACATCGGCATCAGCTAATTGTTGATAGGTTTTGATACCTGCGTTGTGGAGCAACTCTTCTATCTTGGGGCCAATCCCTTCAACTACTTTAAGGTTATCGGCAGCCGTATCGCCTGATTCGGTTACTTCTTCTGTAATGTCTTCAACAACTTCAACTTCCTCTGCTTTAGCAACGGGTTCGGGAGCGGGTGCTTCTTTTGCTGCGGGAGGTTCGGGAGTTGGAGTGGCCTTACTTTCCCCCAGTTGTTCTTTTAACTGTGAGAAGACGTCTAGTTCTCCTAAAGTAGTACGCTCTACCTTTGACTGCGTACTTTTGATCTGCTTACGTGTCTGCTTGCGCTGGTTGTCTTTCTCCTTTCTGATAGACTCATCTGCCTCTTTCTGGATGTCGATGAGGTATCTTTGGTGAGAAACTAGAATGCGCTTATCATCACGATTGAATTCGATCACTTTCACGGTGAGTGCCTCATCTGGATTGGCCAACTGTCCATCTTCCTTTCGGATGTGTTTGATGGGGGCAAAGGCTTCCAAACCATAAGGCAATTGAACAATTGCTCCACGATCGTCACGACGTAAAACAGTTGCTTCATGGTAAGAACCAACGGGGAAGACTTTTTCGAAAGTATCCCATGGATTCTCTTCAATTTGCTTGTGACCAAGAGAAAGTTTGCGAGAATTTTTATCGATCTCAAGGATCACAATCTCGATGGTTTCCCCTTTCTTGGTAAATTCAGATGGGTGAGAGAAACGTTTTGTCCAGGACAAGTCAGAAATGTGCACCATACCTCCAATTCCTTCTTTAAGCTCTACGAAGACACCATAAGGCGTGAGGTTTTTGACCTCTCCAGAGTGTCGACTGTCGATCGGGAAATCCTTTTCGATTTCGCTCCAAGGATCTTTCGACAATTGCTTGATACTCAAAGACATCTTACGATCTTCACGATCGATGGTGACGACTTTAGCCTCGTATTCTTGTCCCAGTTTGAAATATTCTCTAGCGTTGATGGGTTGGTTGCTCCAAGTGACCTCAGAAACGTGGATCAAACCTTCAACACCGGGCATGATTTCGAGGAAAGCACCATAATCTTCGATGTTGACAATCTTTCCTTTGACGACTGATTCTTCCTTGATTTCTGCATCCAATACTTCCCATGGATGGGGCTGCAATTGCTTCAAGCCGAGAGAGATACGTTTTTTGTTCTCGTCGAAATCCAATACAACCACATTGATTTTCTGATTGAGCGATAAAATTTCGCTGGGGTGGCTGATTCGACCCCAAGAGATATCGGTGATGTACAAAAGACCGTCTACACCTCCCAAATCGAGGAAAGCACCAAAATCGGTCAAGTTTTTCACCAAACCTTCCAGAACTTGTCCTTTTTCAAGGCTAGCAATGATGGCTTCACGCTGCTCGGCCAAGTCGCTTTCGATGAGGGCTTTGTGAGAAACAACGGCATTTTTGATTTGCTCGTTGATTTTGACTACTTTAAATTCCATGGTTTTGCCCACGTAGGCATCGTAGTCGATGATGGGCTTAATATCAATTTGTGATCCAGGGAGGAAAGTTTCCAAACCACCGGCATCTACGATCAAACCACCTTTGGTTTTGCTGACAACGATTCCTTTGATGATGGTCCCATTACTGTAGGAGTCGACAATGCTTTCCCAAGCTCGCAATAACTTTGCTTTTCTACGCGAAAGGACCAATTGCCCTCTGATGTCCTCTTGTTGCTCAACGTATACTTCGACCATATCACCTGCTTTTAGATCAGGCATATCTCGGAATTCGGAAAGGGGGATCAATCCATCTGATTTGTAGCCAATGTCCAAGACAATGTCTCCATCGTGAATGGTGTTGATGGTTCCTTTTACAATTTCATTTTCTACTACAGAGGTAAGCGTTGATTCGTACTGACTGAGATAGTCTTTTTTCTCTGCTTCCGTATAGGGCAGTGCGTGGCGGTTGCCCATTTCCCAGTCGAAATCATCGTGAGGGGTATTAGAAAGATCTTTGGTTTCTACCAATTCATCAAGTCCAATAGCATCTACAGAAGTTTCTTCTGTACCGTCGGCGTTTTGACTGACGGCTGCTTCGTTTTTTACTTCCGGAGTTTCTTTTGACTCCGCTTCAGGCTTCTTTTCGTCTGACATAAGAAAGAATCCTCGTAATTTGTAGCCCCTTTTCTAATGTAAAATTAGGAGGGACGAGGTGAAGAAATGTTTTTAGCGCGGCAAAGGTACGATTTTTTTGTTGGTTTAAAAAGGAAAATATGTTGAAAATTAATGACTTAGCCTTTAGTCAAATTCAGCAGTTGAGGGGCAGCAGGACCAGGGCTGAAGCATAGCTATGCTTCTAAAGTATGGATGATCGTGGGGCATACTTGTCGATTAGCTGCACGATATGGATTCCATGGGGCTCTGAGGCTTTGATTGCAAATGTAGCATGTCAGTGGTAAGAAGCTGACAAAGGTATCCAATCGGGGTAGAGTGGAGAGGATGGTATGGCAGATAAAGCCAGAAATGAATTAATTGGGAAGGGGGCAAATGAAGAAAATTTAAAAGCTTATATTGTCGAGCAAATCATATGATCATGGCCAGTTTGAAAGAGTGATGGAAAAGCGAATGGACCGATCAATATCGAAATTCTGAATTTTTATCTTTTAAATTTTTTCTAGTAATGTCAGATCCACGCCCTTGGTTACAACATTATCCCAGCGGAATTCCGGCTAACATTGATCCGGAGGTTTACCCAAATTTGTTTGCTTTTATTGAGTAAACCCTTAAGAATTAATTAACACGACCCGCATTTTCTTGTATGGGAAAAGAGTTGACTTTTGCCGAAGTAGATGAGCATTCCAAAAATTTTGGTGCTTATTTACAGTCGCGAGGTTTAGAGCCCGGTGATAAAATTGCCTTGATGATGCCCAATATGTTGCAATATCCCATCGCCCTTTTTGGTGCTTTGCGAGCAGGATTGATTGTGGTCAATACCAATCCTTTGTATACGCCTCGTGAAATGAAGCATCAGT
>JBCCSR010000590.1:0-4402 GCA_039199865.1 Bacteroidota bacterium | reverse complement strand
GTCAGCTTCATAAGCACCATCACTCGCAGGTAACCTATGTCGAAAGTGGGGAGTTTGAAATGACCATTGGCGATCAAGTCAAAATGATCAAAGGTGGAGATTCTTATTATATCCCACCCATGGTGATGCATGGTTGCAAATGCATCAAGCCAGGAAAATTGATTGATGTTTTTAGTCCACACCGAGCGGATTTTCTAAAATAGATTGTCCTCAAAAACAGAACAAAATGAAAGTGAAAGGATTAAGATGGTGGGTCATTGCCTTGATTGCAATTGCTACCGTCATTAATTACATTGATCGGCAATCCATCGGCGTGTTGTGGCCGGAAATTGCGGAGGACTTGTTTCCGGATCAAACCGACGATCAACGCAAAGCATATTATGCAAGCATCTCCGTTGCCTTTATGTTTGCCTATGCTTTTGGCCAAGCCATCTTTGGAAAAATTTTCGACTGGGTTGGAACGAGACTGGGTTTTGCCTTATCCATCTCGGTTTGGTCGATAGCGACCGCCTTGCATGCTTTTGCTCGTGGAGTCATCAGTTTTGGAATCTTCCGAGGAATCTTGGGCGTTGCCGAGGCTGGGAATTGGCCTGGAGCGGCCAAGGGAAATGCTGAATGGTTTCCCACAAAAGAGCGGGCATTTGCCCAGGGATTGTTCAACTCAGGAGCGGCCATTGGTGGCTTGGTAGCAATCCCAATTATTGCATATTTGACCGTCTATTTTAGCTGGCAAATGATTTTCGTCTTTGTTGGATTGATTGGCTTATTGTGGCTCATCCCTTGGATGGTTCTAGTCAAAGCGCCACCCAAATCACATCCTTGGATTTCGGAAGAAGAACGTCAATATATTTTGAGTGGTCAACACAATCAAGATCTGGATCAGGATGGTGATTATGATGAAGGATACAATCCCTCTACCGTCAAATTGCTGAGCCACAAACAAAGTTGGGGGGTAATTATCGCTTCGGCTGCCATCGACCCAATATGGTGGTTGTTTGTAGTTTGGATTCCCATCTATCTCAATGAAGTCTACAACATGGATGTCAAGGGGATTGGATTATATGGATGGGTACCTTACGTAGGAGCCATGTTTGGAGCATGGTTTGGTGGATTGTTGGCACAAAACAGGATCCAGCAAGGGTGGAATGTGGATAAGACTCGAAAGATGGTGATTACCCTTGGATGTATGATTATGCTACCTGCGCTTCTAGGACTATCTAGCCCTGGATCTCCGGTGATGGCAGTGGTATTAATGGCCGTGGTGTTATTCGGATTCCAAACGGCAATAGGCAATGTTCAAACCTTACCCAGCGATTTTTTTGGAGGAAAGACGGTAGGTACGCTCGCAGGGCTAGCGGGGATGGCTGCTAAATTCTCTGCCGCGGGATTGGTGGCATTGGTACCGATATTGACCTCAGGAGGCAATTATAAACCGGCCTTTATCATTGGAGCGGCTTTGGCACTAATTGCCATGGCGAGTATCTGGATTTTGTGTCCCAAGATAGAACCTTTGAACGCTGTAAATTAGACAATAAACAATTGGCTCTAAAATATACTTAGAGCATTTCATGGAATATTTTACCAATAAAAAAAACATAAATAAGTATGAATCATAAAGTAGCGATAATAACTGGCGCGACTAGTGGTATTGGATTTGAAGTAGCAAAAAGACTAGGCAAAGACGGATATCATGTCGTCTTAAATGGTATTCGGGAAGAGGAAGGAGCCAAAAGAGTGGAAGAGCTTGCGGAGGGGGGCGTCTCTGCTGAATACTGCAGATTCGATGTGACCAAGGAGGAAGCAGTAACGGCAAACATCACTAAGATTGGCGAAAAGTACGGCAAAATTGACACCCTTGTCAATAATGCCGGAGGACTGGGCGGGCGATCCAGATTCGAAGATATGACCACGGAGTTTTACAGGTCTGTTATGGCCTTAAACTTGGATTCGGTATTTTTTGCTTCGAGGGCGGCCATCCCTTTCCTCAAAAAAGGAGTGTATCCTTCCATCATCAATTACACCTCCAATGCTGCCTGGAATGCCGGTGGGCCCGGAGCTGGGATCTACGGAACTTCAAAAGCTGGGGTGAATACCATCACTAGAGCTTTAGCCAAAGACTTAGCGGAATATGGCATTCGGGTCAACGCGGTATCTCCGGGTACGATTGATACCGATTTTCACAAGCAAATTAAATCTACAAAACCAGAAGTTTTTGCTTCTTGGGCCAATAATATTATGTTGGGGCGTCTGGGGCAGCCGGAAGATGTCGCCGGTGTAGTCTCCTTCTTGGCCAGTAGAGATGCATCCTTTATTACCGCAGAAACGATTCAGGTTGGTGGAGGCCAAGCATTGGGAATTTAATTTTAGGGGCTAAAGCAGGAACGCATCATTTTTGCTGAGCTTTACGTAATTGATCAAAAAAAAGATGAATAAAAAAGTAGTCACCTTTGGAGAAATCATGCTACGGCTGACCCCTCCAAATCATAAAAGATTTTCACAAGCATCTGCCTTTGAGGTAATTTATGGGGGAGGGGAAAGCAATGTTGCAGTCTCCCTGGCCAATTACGGAGTCCCCGTAGATTTCATTACGAGGTTGCCTCAAAACGACATTGGGGAATGTGCCTTAATGGAGTTGCGCAAGAGAGGGGTTAATACCCGGCACATTTTGAGAGGTGGGGAACGAATGGGGATTTATTTTTTGGAAATAGGCGCGGTCAGTCGAGGCAGTAAGGTCATTTATGATCGAGCTCATTCCGCAATGTCTACCATTGAAGCTGGGATGGTTGACTGGGAAGCCGTGTTTCAAGGCGCGGGGTGGTTTCATTGGACGGGAATTACGCCAGCCATTTCTCAAGGAGCGGCAGACGCTTGTCTGGAAGCCATTCGAATGGCCAATAAAATGGGCATCACCGTTTCCACAGATTTGAATTATCGAAAAAAGTTGTGGAAGTACGGCAAAGCACCCGGAGAGGTCATGCCAGCCCTGGTGGAAGGTTGCGACATTATCTTGGGCAATGAGGAAGATGCTGAAAAACATTTTGGTTTGCATCCCGAAGGAGTGGACGTGACGCAGGGACATTCTGTGGACCCGCAATCTTATCTCTCCGTTTTAAAACAATTGATGAAAATGTTTCCACGGGCAAAAAAGGTGATTACCACTTTGCGCGGCTCCATTAGTGCTTCCCACAATACTTGGTCGGGCGTTTTGTACGATGGCGAAACCTTGTTTTCAGCGCCAACGTATGACATTACGCACATCGTTGATCGAGTGGGAGGGGGAGATAGCTTTATGGGAGGATTGATCTATGGGCTATTGCATTATCCTGAGGATGATCAGCAAGCCTTGAATTTTGCGGTAGCTGCCTCTTGTTTGAAACACACCATTTACGGCGATGCCAACTTGGCAACCATTGCCGAGGTAGAAAAATTAATGAGTGGAGATGCCAGTGGTAGAGTTTCCCGCTAGTCTCAGAACAGTACAAATGTAAAATAAGGAAATGGCCAGATTTAGTCGAATAGAAGTCGCATTAAAAATGAAGGCACAAGGGATGCTGCCGCTTTTTTATCATTCCGATATTGCTGTCGCCAAAGAGGTGGTACAAGCCATCTACCGTGGCGGGGCGCGACTGTTGGAGTTCACCAATCGAGGAGATTACGCTCACGAAATTTTTGCGCAGCTCAATCAATATGCTGAAGCGACGATGCCCGATTTGATGATGGGAGTAGGCTCCGTGACGGACGCAGGAACCGCGAGCCTGTATTTGCAATTGGGCGCCAATTTTGTGGTCACTCCGGTTTTGCGAGAAGATATCGCTCTGGTTTGTAATCGACGCAAAATACTCTGGTCGCCCGGCTGTGGGAGTCTGACCGAAATTGCCCGAGCGGAGGAATTGGGTTGTGAAATTGTCAAACTCTTTCCGGGTAGTGTGTATGGTCCCGGGTTTATCAAAGCAGTTCGTGGGCCTCAACCTTGGACGCAAATAATGCCTACTGGTGGTGTTGCTCCCGATTTTGATAATTTAAAAAAATGGTTCCAGGCCGGAGCTTACTGCGTGGGTATGGGATCAAAGTTAATGGTCAAAAACTCATTAGGACAGTTGGATTGCGAAGCAATTGAGCGATTGACAAAACAATCTTTAGCATTCATCGATCAAATTAGAACCGAAAAAGTGGTTTGAAAAGATCAACACCATGATTTCAACCCTTCTATCCAAATAGCCCAAATATTTTTTTACAGGAAAGGGTTTTGATATCCGCATTTGGCAGTGTATCAGATGTAATGCTATTACAATAAGTTTAATCCAGCATTACTGCTATAAATAAATAGACAACTCAGACAAAATCATAATTTTGAAGTGACCAAACCGAAAAATTATGTTGTATATCTATTGCCCAAGTTGTC